>NZ_JDWE01000004.1:7200-180139 GCF_000685765.2 Frankia sp. BMG5.23 | reverse complement strand
TCGCCAACGCGGTGCTCCACGGCCTGTCCAACGCCACCGCGGAGGGTGTCAACCGTCTGATCAAACTCGTCTACCGCACGGCGTTCGGCCTGACCAACATCGTCCACCAACAGACCCGCGCCCGCTACGTCGCCTCCCGCGCCACCCGCCCAGCCTGGCCACTCCCCGTCACCACCACCACATCCACAGCGTGATCACCCAAACACGGTTTCAGACGTAGTGCGCAGAGCCTCATAACCGAGTCGCCTGAGCGCCACCGGGCTCACCGCTGCCGAACTGGACGACCCCCGGAACGGGGCACGCACTCCAGCGCGCCCCATCCACGGCCCGTGGTGTCTGGTCGATCAGTCGGCCTTACGGCTGGTCAGCCTGGGAAAGTCGGTGTCGCGGTACTCCATGCTGAGGCGGGTGCCCGCGGCTTCGCTCTCCCTGCTGCGCAGCTCGACGCGCCGGATCTTGCCGGAGATCGTTTTGGGTAGGTCGTAGAACTCCAGCCGCCGGACGCGCAGGTAGGGGGCAAGGTTTTCGCGGGCGTGACGGAGGATCGCCTCCGCTGTCTCGCGGTTCGGCTCCCATCCCGGAGCAAGTGCGATGTAGGCCTTCGGCACGGCCAGGCGTACCTCGTCGGGTGCGGGCACGACGGCTGCCTCAAGCACAGCCGGGTGTTCGACGAGGACGCTTTCCAGTTCGAAGGGGGACACCTTGTAGTCCGAGGCCTTGAACACGTCGTCGGTACGGCCGATGTAGGTGAGGTAGCCGTCCTCGTCGAGGGATGCGACGTCACCGGTGTGGTAGTAGCCGCCGGCCAGTACTTCCGCGTTGCGTTCGGGGCCGCCACGGTAACTGGTCATTAGCGCGAGCGGGTGCGCGGCCAGATCGAGGCACAGCTCTCCCTCAGTGCTGGAGCGCTGGCCGCTCACCGGGTCGACCAGGACCGTGGGCACGCCCGGCAGCGGACGGCCCATCGACCCCGGCTTGACGGCGGCGCCAGGTGAGTTGCCGACCTGGGCGGTCGTCTCGGTTTGGCCGAACCCGTCGCGCAGGGTCAGGCCCCAGTGGGCGCGGACCTGGTCGATGACCTCCGGATTGAGGGGTTCACCGGCCGACAGCACCTCGCGCAGCGCGCCGGGCCCGCCGGAAAGATCGACCTTGATGAGCATGCGCCACACGGTCGGCGGCGCGCACATCGTGGTTACGCCAGCCCGGCGGAGCTGCGCCAGCAGCTTGGCGGGGTCGAACGTGCCGTAGTTGTAGACGAAGATCGTTGCTTCGGCGATCCACGGCACGAAAAACGAGCTCCACGCGTGCTTTGCCCAGCCAGGGGAACTGATGTTGAGATGCACGTCACCGGGTTGCACCCCGGTCCAGTACAGGGTGGACAGGTGCCCGACCGGATAGGACACCTGGCTGTGCTCGACGAGTTTGGGCCGGCTGGTGGTTCCGGAGGTGAAGTAGAACAGCAGCGGATCGGTGGGGGCGGTACGGGATTCGAACCGGTGCACCTCGGTGACGCCGTCGGCCTCGGTGTAGGGGCGCCAGCCGGCGGCCTCGCCACCTACAATGACACCGTTCAGGTTTTTCAGCTTGACCTTCACCGCGTCGGCGGCATTGGCGATCACGCAGGTGGCGCCGCCGCGTTCGATCCGGTCGGCGAGGTCCGTCGGACCGATCGCGGTAGTGGTGGGTATGATTACCGCGCCCAGCTTCATGAGCGCCAGCATCGACTCCCAGAGCTCCACCTGGTTGCCGAGCATGAGGATCACCGGATCGCCCTTGCCGATGCCTAACCCGGCAAGCCAGGTCGCTACCCGGTCCGAGCGACGGGCCATCTCGTCATAGGTGCACCGACGTTCCGAACCATCCTCTTCCACGATCCACAGCGCCACCCGGTCGTTGTTCCGGGCGATTGGGTCAAACCAGTCGATGGCCCAGTTGAACTGGCCTTCGAACCGTGGCCAGCGGAACTCCTCCAGCGCCTTGCCGTAGTCCGTGCGCAAGTTGATCAGAAGATCGCGGGCAGTGCGGTAGGTCTCGGTCGCGGCAGTCGACGTCATCGGCAAACTCCTTCCAACACCGCACAGAGTCGTGCCGAGCCGCCCCCGCCGGCCACCCCCGAAAGTTGGTAGCAGGCGGGGATGGCCACGGGGTGGTAGCGGAGGTAGCCGCGTGATGGTCGCGTGATGGTCACGGGGATGGCCGGTCGACGGCTTGCCTCGGCCGGGTTACTGTGACGTGCACAACATGGCGGTGTGCGCAATGAGGACGGACGCGATGAGTGACACCCGATTACTTCGTCCAGACGACCGCGCGGCCTTGCGGGCCGAGCTGCGCACCATCATCCGGCAGGGCGGAGTCCCGGTGGCATTCGCCGGTGAGGTGGGTGGCAACCGCTTGCGCCTGACGGAGTTCCTGGGCACTCGCACCACCGGCCTGCACAATCTGGAGGTCTGTCCCGGCACGGGACTGGGCGGCCGGGTGATCCTGCAGGGCCGCCCGGTCGGGGTGACCGACTACGCCAGCGCGCGGAGCATCACGCATGACTACGACCGGCCCGTCCTCCGCGAAGGTCTCGCCTCGTTACTCGCGGTTCCCGTTCACGCTGGTGGCCGTTGCCGTGCCGTCCTCTACGGCGCGGTGCGCCAGCCCGCCGCGTTGGGCGACCGGATACGGGACGAGATCGTTGCCGCGGGCCGGCGGCTCGTCCACGAGCTCACCATCCGCGACGAAGTCGATCATCGGTTGGCGATGGCCGAGTCGCTCGCGGCCGTCAGACAGCTCGAGCCCGCGCACGCCGCCACGCTTGAGGAACTTCGTTCGGTGCACTCCGAACTGAGGGCCATCGCGGGAGCCATGTCCGATTCGGCGCTCCAGCGCAGGATCTACGCGGCCGCACAACGTCTCGTCGCCGTCGGCGAGAGCGGGCCGGGAAAGAATTCCAAGGTACGCCTGTCCACCCGTGAGACCGATGTCCTCGCCCAGGTCGCGCTTGGCTGCACCAATGCCGAGGTCGCAAACCGGCTTTCGCTCTCCCGCGAAACGGTCAAGGCATACCTGCAATCCGCCATGCGGAAACTGGACGCGGGCACACGCTACGAAGCCGTCGTCCGCGCCCGCAAGGCGATGCTGATCCCCTGAAATTACCCTGACTTCGCCCGGCGGGGACTTCCGCCCACGGAGAGCCGTGCCCGGTCTTCGTCGCTGAGCTGTTCGGGGCTCTCGTGGGCGTCGTGATGCGCCGAGAACCGCGTCGAGGGTCGGGCCGCCAAGTCGTAAGCATTCACCTGGTTTAGGGATCTTGCTGTAGGTGGCGGTTCGTGGGCGTGGCTGTGGGCCGTGCAGGCGGGGCCGGCGCGGCGGGATCGGTGGGATCGGTGGGGTGCCCGTCAGGTGGGGGCGACGGCGGGTGGTGGCATCCAGGGGGTGCCGCGGAACGCGAGCCGTAGGGCGTGCAGGGCGGAGACGCTGTGTTTGCGGGTGGTGGACAGGTAGCTGGCGATCTGGAGGCGGCAGGCGGCCACGGCCGCGGAGGTGAGCCGTCCGGAGATCTTCTGCTGGGTCTTGAACGGCCGTAGGTCGCCTTCGGACTGGTTGTTCGTCGGCCACACGTCGAGGTCGAAGACGAACCGGAGCATGTCGTCTTGGCGGTCGCGCAGGCACTCGAGTAGGCAGCGGCCGACCGGCTGCTTCGCGCCCTTCTCGGCCGCGGGGACATCCCTGAGCCCGACGCGGACCGCGCCGCGGTACTCGGCGACCAGCGGGTCGCGCAGCGCGGCGGGGACCTCGGCCAGCACGGCCGCGCGGGCGAGGTTGGCCTGGTGGACCAGGCCCCGCAACGCCTGCTGGAGCTGGACCGGCCACACCGCCTCCGGGTAGGTCTCGACGGCGTCCTGGAGGTCACGCAGCAGATGGCTGACACAGAGTTGGTGCAGGAAACCGACGAACTCCTCGGCGTCGTAGAGGGCGTAACGGTCGTGGACGACGACCCCGAGCATCCGGCCGAGCAGGAACACCCAGAAACTCGCCTTGTCGCGCCGCCCAGCATGAACAGCGTGAACAGCAGCGTCGACGCGGACAGCACGTAGCGCTTCTCGCCCTTCGGCCCGACCTTCAGCGGGGTCTCGTCGAACCCGACGACCTTCTCCGCAGCGATCCGCTGTTCGATCGCGTCGACCGGCTCGGCGACCACGTCCGCGCCCAGGGCCAGCAGCGAGCGCAGCCAGCCCGCCGAGACCTCCCCCCCCCACACACACAGCTCGGCGATCGCCTCCCTGGCCCGCTCGACCGGCAGGTGCTGGCGGACCAGGAAGTACAGCGCGAGCGCACGCAACTCCGGCCCGTAAGACACCGGCGCCCCGGACACCCCGCCGGGCCGGGCGGCTTCCGCCCCGGGATCGCGTCGTCCGTGGACGGCGACAACGACGAGTTCCGCGAGTTCCGCGACACCTTCCGCTCCAGGTCAGCGACCTTCGCCGTCAGCTTCGCGATCTCCCTGGCCTGTGTCGCCACCGTCGCCCGCAACTCGGCGATCAACTCCGCCTGCGCGCGGACGAGGGCGATCAACCCCTCCCTACCCGCCATACCTAGCCTAGNCTGACGATGACCTCTGTCTCACATCATCTTGGCAGGTAGGGTGGGGAGGCTGTGTCGCTTCCGGCCGGAGTTCTACGACTGGCGGGGTCAAAGGCAAGCATGGCGACGAGTTCGCTTACTACGTCTGCGGTGGCCGTCATCAGGGCAGAAAGTGCAGCTTGCCGTATCTGCCCGCCCATCACGTGGAAGACAACGTTGTCCGTGGCTGGCCCCTATGGGTGCGGATGCACGAGGTTGACGCCGAAGCGGCAGAGGTCGCCCTCCAAGACAAGTTGAACCTTGGGAGCGCGGACCGCGCGGAGACCCGGCAACGGGCTGCCCGCCAGATGAAGGTCTTGGATGACCAACGGCGCAAGCTTGTCCAGATGGCCTATGCCGACGCCATCCCACTCGACCTCCTGAAGACGGAGCAAGACCGCATCGGCCGGGAGCAGCTGGCCGCCCAGCGGGCTCTTGCCCAAGCCGAAACCGAGCACGAAGACATCTCCGAGACCTTCCGTCAGGCCGTCACCCTGATGCGCCTGGGCCCTGCGATCTACCAGCAGGCCACCCCGGAGATCCGGCGGATGTTGAACCGGGCCTTTTTGGTGCGCATTGAACTTGATGTAAAAGAGACCGGCACGATGCTGGCCCAGCCCTGGGCATCCATGGAACGTGTGGTACGTCACACACGGGAGTTGCGGCTCGCGGATATGGCCGACGTGACATGTATCACAGAAGGGTCGGGACTGGGCCCATCCGAGGGCCCAGAAACGACGGACCCCGGCCATGAAGATCATGACCGGGGTTCGAGTATGAATCCTTTGGTGGACCTCCTTCGGAGATACTCCAACCCCACCTCTGGCTACCTCCGTGATCTTCGGACCCTCTGCACCGTGTTGGACGAGGTCGACACAGCCCCTCAGCCCAGCCTGCTGGGCAAGACCGGCCGCGGACGCCGACCCGCCGTGGGCAAGGTCACAGATCGGCTCTCCCCCGCCGACATCGAGTCCCTGATCGATCTGTACCGGGCCGGCGCGACCGCCCGTGCCTTGGCCGAGAAGTTCTCGATCAGCCCAACCTCCGTAAAGACGCTGCTGCGCGAGCGGGGCGTACGACGGAGCAGCACCCCACTTACAGCAACCTGACCGGCTACGGAAGCCCGGCTGCCCTCATGGCCGCCGGGCTTCCTGCTGCGCCAACAAGGTCAACTAAACAGGAACCACATCCATGGAACACGCACCATCACACGAAAGGATCATCAACCAGGCAGGTAACGAACCCGTCGAGCAGTCGCACGACGAGCGCCTGATCAACCGAGGCGTCGAAGCCGCCACCCAGGAGGAGCGGCCCATCGACGACCGCACCGCGCGCTACATCGCCGGACAGCTCCACGGCGGCCAGGCCAGTGCCCTCTACAGTCTGGCCAGCACCGGCAACATCATCGAGGACACCGTCTACCACGAGCTGTACCAAGACCTCGAAGCCCAGACGCCGGAGGTCGCCTCCTGGGTCGAAGCACTGCGGGCCTACTGCCAGGCCCGGCCCGACAAGGGGCCGGTGAGCGGCTGGGCCGAGCACGCCACTCTCCTTGACCGCATCGAGGCCACGCGGGAGCGCACGCGGATGCTCGGCGGGATTGCCGTCGCCCCAGAACTGCCCGGCGATGAGGAGGGACAGACAAAAGATCACGTCCTGCATCCCGACCGGCTGGAGGAGCTGTTCGGCGAACCGCCGGACGAGGAGATCGGCCGGGTGGATGAGCTGGGCTGGTTCGGTCTGATCGTCGACCACGGCACCGGCGGCGGCACGATCATCTCCCAGGACGAGCAGGGCTTTCGCTACGTCTGGGAGACGACTGACGGCGAAGCCCTCGACCAGCGGTGGCAGGCCGTCCTCCGGGAGTACCGGCGCTACGAAGACACCCTTGTCCAACTCGAACGGCACGAGCAGGACGACCGGCGTGAACGGGTCGGCTACGCCTGCCCGGAGTGCGAAGAACAGATCATCGAACACGTGGTCGGGCTTGACGAGTCCGCCTGGACACACCAGGACGGCGGGCCACTGTGCCCCGTCGTAGGGGGCAACGGCTACGAACCGGCCAAGCCGGGCGTCTGGCGAGACGGCGAAATCGTGCCCTTGGCCGACGAAGCTGACGGCGATGCCTCCTACGGTGATGGACCCCGTATCTACGTCGCCAGCCTCGCCGACTACACCAACGGCGAACTACACGGCCGCTGGATTGCCGCTGATCGTGATGTTGAAGACCTGGAGGGCGCCGTTGCCCGCATCCTGGCGACGTCGCCGGCCCGGCGGTACGGCGAAGCGGCCGAGGAATGGGCCATCCACGACTACGAGGGCTTCGAGGAGGAGGTCACGTCCACGCTGGGCGAGTGGCCGTCGCTCCAGGATCTGAGCAAGGTGGCCAAGGGCATCGCCGAGCACGGGCCGGCCTACGGCGCGTGGGTGGCGTACGTGGGCCGCGCGAGCGATGAGCTGGTGGACCGCTTCGAGGAGTTCTACCGGGGTGAGTGGGGCTCGATCACCGACTACGCCCAGGACTATCTGGAGCAGACCGAGGTCTACAGCCTCCTTGGCGATCTGCCAGAAAGCATCCGGCACTACGTCAGCATCGATGTGGAGCAGTACGCCGAAGACCTGACGAGCACGATGCACGTGGCAGATACGCCGGAGGGCGGCGTGTGGGTGTTCGACGTGGAGTAGAGGTTACGAATCAATTGCCAGCTCGGTGCCGGTGTCATGGGCTACCTGCTTGATCCAGCGCTCGTGGCGGTCGAGCTGGTGGGACATGGCCAGACGTTCGTGTTCTTCGACCTCGTGGTCTTTGGCGAGGGCGTCAAGGGCTCCCAGGATGGCGTCGAAACGAGCGTCCTGCTTGTCGAAGCGAGCTTCGACCTCACTGAAGCGCTGCTCCATGTACTTGAATAGCTTGGTGAATTGATCGTCTGACATAACTGATTAGCAGTATGCGCGCGCCCGATAATTTTGGCAATAGTATTCTCGACTTCGTTCGGGACGGAGCCGTTACAGACGCCCCGTAGGCATGCGCTAAGATTCGAACATGGAAGCACTGCGCAAGATATACGGAGACGACTTCCTAGGGCATGTCTTGAACCTGGATGACCTTGAAGTTCCCGAAGAGTCGCTAAGCGATGGCCAGCGGGAGGCAGTAGCCTGTCTGAGGCTAGCCTCGCGACGAGAGCCGGGCGACAATGATGCTCTCTTCCATTTCAACGTTGCCGCGCGAGTGGGCCACTATATCACCGAAGTCGGGACCAATCTCTGCACGTTTGCCCGCCAGCATAGTACAGGAAAATCGTTGCAGATCGAGGGTGACGATTCGCTTCTCACTCACCTGTGGAATCTCGGTAGCCAGATTTGGCCGATTTTCCTTTTGCCTCGGCAGGGCGAGCGGGAGCCACACCTGATGAGTCTGGGAAGCTTCACCTTCAACCACCCAATCGCCCTAGCGGTCTGGCAGTCCATATTGCGCGACCGGTCGCTGCGCAGACTGTTTAAGCATGCCCCGAGCCGGGTCGATGATATGCGATCCGCAACAGAGATTAGCAGCTGGATCACATATTCCACGGGACATTCAGGAACATTGCAGCTGGTCATGCTGCCTGATGTCATGCTTACCGTTGCGCGCTATCGGCAGCTCTTGCATGGTAGCAACGATCTCGGAAGTTACCTGCAAGAGATTGCAGCAGTGCTGGACGAGGCACGACAACTAAGCCGCAGACAGGATATAAGAGTGCCGTACTTCCTTGGCCTCAGCAATATGCAGCTACCAGCCGACGAGATTGCCTCGACACCTTTCGGCACCATCCGACCTGTACGCGACACCGATCAGACCCTCATATCGATCTCAAACAATGCAGGATCCCATGTCACCGCAGTAATAGAAGCATCCCATCCCTGTAAGATTCTGGAAATCATACCAACTCAGGATGCAGCAGACGATTTCGATCGACTCGAAAGACTACGCGGAACATTCGATGATTGCCGGGAGCAGGCGGAACTGGAGGTCGTAGCTTGCCGACTATCGCTGTTGCTCGCCTCAGATCAGACGATGCTTATCGCTCCGGCTGTTGTTTCAAGGGCGCTTCTTGACACCTTCAATATGTATCCCTTGCAGACTTGGAGATCACAACCACCGCAGCCTTCAGGCGTGAGCTTGCTCGATGCGGCATCGGTCGAGCGCGCGACCGAATGGTCAAAAAGGCTCACCCTCGGTAATGTGCGCAGACTAAAGATCGGAGCAAGACGAATCCTGTCGGCGGCGAGCGATCGAGGAGATCTGCTCGACAGCCTCATTGACGCCGTCATCTGCTGGGAAAACATGTTTGGGAGTACTCCCGATACGGCGTTCCGGATATGCGGGGCTATGGCATGCCTCATGCAACCCGAAGATCGCGACGCGCGCGAAGAACTGTTGCGGAAACTGAAAAGAGTGTACAGCAGGAGAAGTGACATCGTCCACGGTAGGACAGAGCTTCCAGCCTACAAGGTGCAAGAGTATCGTGATACCGCGATCAAATTTGGCCTCGAAGCGCTTCGCCTACTGCTAGTAAATTCGGATCTAATGGCCATTCAGGAATCGTCACTGAGGGCCGAACTGCTATTGCGGGCGGGAGGCTACCTAGACTAAGAGTGATCAACAGGATGGTCTTTCCCGGCCGCGTTACAGAGTTTACCGTAAAGAGCCAAATTCCCGTTCCAGCACCCACGAGAACGCCACCCCGCTCTTCGGGAAGACCCAGCCGTCATACCGGACGCTGACGGTGGGCGGGCTGGCATCCGCTGGGCTGCGGGAGACTCTCGTGGGCTGGGAGCCAGCGATGAAGTCCAAGACGTTCACGTGCCGGATGCCGCAGCCTCCGTAGCTGAAGTCGACATCGATGCCCTTGCAGGGTGCGCCGAAGTCCAGGTAGAGCAGGTGGCCGTGCTGTTGGACAAGGACGCGGTAGGTGTAGGTGATTTCCACTTCACGTGGGGAGCCGGGCTCGACGTCCAAGGTCACGGTAAAGGACTGGCCGCCGGAGCGTTTGCTCCGGCGGGTCGACCGCGGCCGACCGTCCACGGTGAACTGGAGCAGCTCGAAGGCGTCGGGCGAGGCAGCGTCGATGCCGGCAACCGGCTCGAAGTACCAGGCTTCGGCGTTCGTAGGGTCGAGGAGCGACTCGCGGTACTCGTCCGGGTCGGACGTGCAGGCGAAGCGGCGGGTTGCCTCGGTCAGCGTGACGCGGTACTCCCTGCGGATGGTCGCCACGAACATGCTGCCCTCGCCGGACGCCGGCCCCTTGGGCCACGGCGCGAGATTGACGGTGACCCGCATGTCCTGGCGGCGTTCGGTCGATGCTGTGACCTGGTGGCGAAGGTCGGAGTAGAGATCGTGAGCAAGGGCTTGGTCGCCGAGCTGTATGGCCAGGGTGTTGCGGACCACCCGGTCAAGGGTCTCCGGAGAGGCCACGTCTACCAAGGCGTCCGGAGCGAAGGCGAAGCCGTCGATCACGGCATCCCGGATGGCCGGCGCCTCCTCCTTGAGCACCTTCCGGAGACGTTCGTTGGCCCGCTCTTCTGCATCCCGTTCGTCGATGTACTGAAAGGCCACGACGATCAGGCCGCTGCCGAAGAGGGTCGAGCCGAGCTCGGAGAGCGGCAACCAGGCCAGCCATGGAGCGACGATCACTAGATCATCGTGCTGGCCGAGCACCAAGAGCAGGACGCCGAGAGCCGTGAGGATCACGGCCAGGAGGGTCAGCTTGGTGCGGTAGAGGCGTTGGAGCGGCGACATAGGTACAAGATCAGTGTAGCACATTGCTGATCTTGCTCGGGAACGTGGACGGCGCGGCACCTCCGAGGAGACGGAGGTGCCGCGCCGTGGACGACGGACAGAGGGTGCCTCAGCGGCCGGTACCCCCGCCGCCTCCGCCGTCGCCGCCACGGGCGCGCACGCGAGTCGCCATGATCATCACCTCCCCGCAAGTCTCGCCGGCCGGACGCCGGATCACACTCAGACTAGGTGCGAAGTCATGGGACGTATATGCATGGGATGTATGTTCTCTGGGCGCAGAGGCGCTAGACATATGGGGTTGGGGTCGTCATGGCGACCCCTCCGCTGTCCGCAGCCACCCAGGTGTTCGGGGAACGGGTGCGTGCCCGGCGGCACCAGCTGGGTCTGAGCCAGGAGCAGCTGGCCGACGAGTGCGGCTTGCACTGGACGTTCGTCGGCCAGGTGGAGCGGGGCAAGCGGAACATCTCGCTGCACAACATCCTGAAGCTGGCCGAGGCGCTGAAGATCGATCCTGGGGAGCTGGTGCGGGGGCTGCGGGCACCGAGTGGGTGAGTCACCGGAGATCAGACAACTTCACGGGTGACGGTGTCGGCAAGACGAGCCCTGAAAGATCAACCGTTCCCGTGTCGGATACCGCCACGATACCGTTACTACCTTCGATGGGAACCCAGTCGGTGCCGTCGCGGCCGCCCATGAACACCACGACGTTGAGTGGCATTTTCGGGTACCAGTCGTTCGTTAGTGCAAGGTCGTAACAGATCGGCAGAACAGCGCCCAAAAGGCGCTTGTCACCCTTGATGATCCGGTCGGCGCGCACCTGAACGGGAGCAGGTCCGGGTGCGTTGCGCTTAGAAAGAACGCCAAATACGACGGCGGTGCTGTCGTCGACAAGCTGCGATACCGTTGCATAGCCTGGTGCCCATATGGCATCGTGTTCAAGCCGGACTTGTTCGGCGCAAGTGACGGTACTTTCCTCCGAAGTACTAGTCCTCGGATGCTTAGCGAGCCAAGCGCCCAGGCTGACTCCAACAGCAGCGATGCCCAGCATAACTACTATTCCGGCTATGAAATTCTTTTTGCGCATTCATTCTTGCATCAGCCCGTAGGTAGGCCGTACAATTCCTCCAGATTGAGTTTATCATAGTACTGAGGCGTCACGGTCGTCCATTTAGGAACGTCCGTTCCACCGGAGTGCATGATGCTCGGCGCGGTGACCGCACAGGGCGATACGTTGCTGTGCGCTAGGCCAAGCGTGTGGCCGAGTTCGTGTGCGAGGGCAGCCGTCTTATGTGGATCATCGAGGGCCTCCATCCACGTCTGGTTAACCAGAACGTGGATCACTGTGGGCTCGATTGGAGCAGGAGGCACGATGGCCTGGTCCCGCTGCCCTGGAGGCATGACGGCAGCCGCGAAAGTTTTGGTTGGACTAGCAACGTCGTCAAACACGACGTTGCCGGTCTTACCACTCGCTGCTGGAACGATCGTGATCCCCGTTCCAAGATCGGTCCAGTCTTTTGCGGCCTGCCAAGCATTACCATAATAGCGGTGGCTGCCGGAATATGAGAACGTCAGATTGGTTGATGCCCACCGAAAGTTGTTAGTACATGGCGCGACCCTCGGCGGGAAGTTGTTGACACACTCCGGCACCCCTGCATCTTTATCGTTCGCATTCTTTCCGTCGTTGATGTAGTGGGCGTTTAGCATGCCCTGGTTAGGCGCGCCATAATTTGTCGTTGGTCGCGAGCGGTTTACGACATAGTACCAGAGTGAATCATGGTACGGTCCGACCGCCTGCCCGAATGCGTAGCACTCCAGCTGGACCCGCTCATTGGCATTGACGCCGAGGCCGGTTACCCGAGCAGTGTCGTTCACGTTTGGCGAGTTCCGAAAGTAGACGCCGTCCGGTGGTGTCTCGCTTGTATTCATGACTGTGAAAACCGGCCATGATGCAGCCTGAGATGCGGACGCCGAGGCGACAAGCGAACCTCCGCAGGTCACGACTACTGTCGCTGCCGCGATCAGCGTACGCGAAAGCCGCCCCGACTTAAGCACGATTTCCCCCGTTTGACAGGATTGATGCGACGTTCGGTCTCGATTCGGACTATATCTGGCACGATGCGTGACGGCCAGCCTGCGATCCGCAGCAGGCCGAGTTCAGTCCCCATCCGGGTACTGGGCGGCGCGAAGCGCTCACGACCGGTTGAGCTGACAGGCGCTCTGGCCCGGTAAGCAGGCCACACCTATGCCCCGCCGGTCACCCACTCCACCACCGTCCGGATCACGAACGCCTGCCACTCCTGGCTCTGCGGCTGGAGGTACTGCGGGTCGTCGTGGACGGCGAAGCCGTGCTGACAGCCTTCCACCTCCACCAGCTGGGCCTCGGCCGTGAACTTCTCCAGGGCGCCGCGTGTCGACTCGATGGGCACCAGCGTGTCCTTGGTGCCGTGCACGAGCAGCGTGGGTGCGGCGATTTCCCCGATGGCCTCGTCCGGCCGCAGCCAGAAGACCTCGTTGAGGATGGGGCGGCCGTGCTTGAGGGTCGGCGTGAAGGTGATCGCCCCGTCGTCGTTCAGCGTCCGGGCGGCCTCGTCGTCGATGCGGTCGTCGTGCCAGTACGGCCGGCTGTCGATCGTGCGCCACTTGTAGTTGAACTGCGGGTTGAGCAGCACCAGCCGGGCGACGTCCGCCGGACGCTTGGCGGCGTAGTAGCCACAGATGCCGCCGCCAAAGCTCGCGCCGAGCAGGCTAACGTGATCGGTCCCCGTGGCCTCGCGTACCGAGGTCAGGGCGACCCGGATGTCGTTGAGGATCGACGACATCGTCAGCTCGTCCTGGCGGCCCTCGCTCTCCCCGTGCCCACGGAGATCAAAGCGCAGCGATGCCACGCCGGCCTCAGCCAACCCGGCCGCCAAGCGGGTGAAGAAGCCGCCCTCCTCACGGGTGACGCCACCACCGTGGACCAGGACCGCGGCGCGTTCGGGGGTCACGTCCGGCGTCACCAGGGTCGCTGCGAGGTGCAACCCGTCGAGCGTGCGGAGCGAGGTCACGGTCTCGTGCGCGGGCATGGCACTCCTTCTGGCGTCGCGGGGGGTCGGCCACGGCCATCCTCTGGCGAACGGTCAGCCTTGACCAGAGCTACAGCCTGGCAGCTACGACCGGAGCGGATCACCGGGCGGGAGGTGCCAGTCCAGCGCCCGCAGGCCATCCGCGACCCGTTGCAGCACGGCCGGATCGTCGAAGATCTCGATCGGCGCCGGCGGGCCGGCGGGCGCTCGCCGACGAGGCAGTTCGGAAGCAGACGAAGTGGCAGCCGCCGGAAGTACCGGCAAGGCGAGGCTGCACCACACGACCTTGCCCCCGGTGGCCGGACGGTAGAAGGCCCACCGGCTACTGAGGGCCGCCACCAGAAGGAGGCCGCGTCCGCCTTCGACGTCGAGGGCCGGATCTCGGCGGACGGGCGCCGAAGGGTCAGCATCCCAGACTTCGATGATCAGATCCGTGTTGGTTCGTGTCACGCGGGTGGCGATGACGGCCGCCCGGCCAGTCGAAGCGCGGCAGGCGTTCGTCACCAGCTCGGACACGAGCAGGACCGCCGTCTCGATCAAGTCCGCCAGTTCCCACGCCTCCAAGATCGCCGCGACATGCCGCCGGGCGAGGCCCGGTGCCGCGTGATCCGCCTCGAACCGCCGCACCACATGCGCCGGCACCACGGCGACCGTCTTCCGATCAACCGTGGTCATCGCGCTGTTCACGTCCGAGGAGCAGACGAAGAGGCGCCGGAGGCTTCCACCACGAGCACCGTGCCGCCAGCGTTGCCGATCTCCACCTCGATGGCCTCGCGCACCGACGGGTGCGTGGAGAAATGGTCCACCGTGGCGACCAGGACGCCGCTTCCCTCGGTGCGCTGGAGTCTCGCCAGCAGCTCAGTCAGTCCGGGACGCACGATCCGGGCCGGCGGTATGTGCCGATCCACGTACACGTCGGCCAAGGCCAGTCCCTCGGTTACGGCGTGGGCTACGAGGAGGTCGTGGAGGCGGTCTTCCTCGGCTTCGTCGTCGTCTTCCAGCCGGATGTAGCCGAACACGGTCATGGACATCCCGTTCCTCCAGCCCGTCGAGGTGGCGACGTCCCGGACCGGGGAGTCGGCTCGACCCGGCCCGGGACGTCTGTGGCAACGGTGACCGCGGAGAGGGAATGGGGCTATGCACCCGAGGTATGGGCGGTACGCGGGCCTGGTGTGGTTCGACAGCAGGACGACGACGGCACTCAGCGAGTGTCGATCGTCGCCAACCCCGCCCAGTCCGCCATCCCGGCCGTGATCAAGGACTTGACCTTGTCCTGGCCCTCCACGCGCACGACGTCGGTGAAGCATGCGCACTCCGTCAGCGGCCGGCTTTCTGCCACGCACACCACGATGCCGGTCACCTGGAGCCCTCGGGCGGTGGCGATCAAGTTCTCGCCGACCGTCGGCAGCGGCAGCCGCCTCACCAGCTCTGCCGCGAACTGCCGCTCGATCGAGGACCGATTGAGCAGCTCAAGCGTCCGGTCGGTGACCTCAGCCAGCCCTTCGCGGAGCCGATCTTGCGCGTCCAGGATGGTCCGCGCGAGCTTGGCAAGGGCACTGCACCGGCGTCCTGACCAGCTACGAGTGAGCCGCTGCCACGTCTGGGCACTCACGTACTCGGTCGCGCGCCCAATGACGACTTCCCGAGGACTGGCGGCGATCAGGCTGATGCCCGTCTCGGCGGCGGAGCGCACCCGAAGTGCCTCACGGCTCGGAGGCGACGGAGCCGCGCGGCGTGGCGCTGATGAGGTGGCTCTTGGGCGAGGCGCCACTGGTGTGCGTACCGTACTGCGAGGCGCACGTGCATGAACCACCGACCCCGATGGGTGATGCCTACAGTGCCAACCGGCTTCCTTGACGGGATTTCTGCAACTCGTGCCGCGCTGGGTAGTCCCTCCGCACCTGAACCGAACCATACACTGAGCGTCCGGCCTGCCCCGCTACGCAAACAATAGCCAAGTTGGCCATCCGTTGATGAAGCGAGCTAGTGCACCGCATCCTTCGGATTCAGCCCGTATGCGCCGTTGACCAGAAGTCATCCGCCGAACTCGCCCAGGTAGTAGGACGTGCGCGCCTCGTTACGCGAGCATCGCCTCCCGAAACTCCCGCGGCCCCGGCCGTGAACGCCACGGCGTCAGGCTCTGTGCCACGTCCGCCAGGATGGCCGAGGTGCGTCCAGAGTTGGTGGCCCGTGCGATCTGCAAGGCGTCCAGAGCCACAGCGGCAGCCTCGTCCGGATGCCCGCTCAGGGCCAGGGCGGCTGCCCGCCGGGCACTGAACAACCCCGTATCCCGCCGCGACAAGGTGTCTGTAGCCAGGATGTCGGCGAAGATCCCGGCAGCCCGGTCGGGCACACCGGCTTCGGTGTAAACGGCGGCGGCACGGAGCTGAAGCGTGATGGCAGTGAAGTGAGTTCCGGCGTCACCGCCCATGTTCAGCGCCCGATGCGCAGCTTCCAACTTGCGCTCGATGACGACCAGCGGCTCGCCGTGAGTGGCCAGGGCCAGCGCCTCCTGCTGCAACTGCTCGGCCCGGACTGCGGGCGGCGCCGTCGTGCAGGCCCGGCCGGCGGCTTCGGCCAGGTTCAGCATGCGGGCCAGTTCGCGGCCGTCGTAGGCCATCTGTGACTTCTTGACCAGCACGTATGCCTGCATCGGGGAGTCCTGGGCTTCCTGCGCCCACTCCATCGCCCGGTCGTACCAGTACGCCGCCGAGCCGGGGTCGTGGAGATCCCGGTACAGCCAGCCGGCGAACTCTGCCCCGTCTGCACCGACCGCCAGAAGCTCCCGCCGAACTTGGGGGCGGACGTCATGGGCATGGTGCTGGATCGCGCCAAGAACGCCGAGCACCAGCGGTAAGACCCGCAGTGGGCCTGCTTCCCCGTCGTCGGTCTTGCAGCGCTCGAACTGCTGGGCGAAGAAGCCGACGACCGAACCGTCCAGGTAGCGGCGGGCGTCCTCCAGCGCGGCAGCCATGTGCCGCAGCTCATCCACGCCCGCGAAGGGTAGGAGGTGGGCGGCCTGGCGCTGCGGCGAGTCGGCGCGGCTCGTGCTGGCGATCAGGGTCTCCAGTCCGGCCGATTCGGCGGCTTCGGCGTCAATGGGCACCACAACTTCCCGGCCGCCCACCACGATCGGCAGCAGGACCGAAGGCCGGGATTCAGCCGGTGGCCGCACACGCGGTTCGCCGGGCAGGTCGAACCACAGCAGCGCGACCGGGATGCCGAGGATCTGGCTGTAGCGGATGAGCTTGCTGAGTTCTTCGGGGGCGCGGCCATTCTCGATGCGGCTGAGCTGGGCCTGCGTCAGCCCGAGCCAGGTACCGACCAGCTCTTGGGACAGCATCTGCCGGTGGTACGGGTGGTGGCGGTAGGCGAAGATCACCCGGCCCATGTGCCAGGTGGCCAGGGCGTCGCGCATCTGGTCGAGGCGCCAGAACTCCGGCGGGACGGCCGGCGGCCGAGCGTGCGCTTCCACGCTGGCGCTCTGGCAGGGGCTGCACATCGGGAAAGGGTTGTCGGCGGCGAGGCGGTGGCCGCAGCGGGAGCAGTACCGAAGCTGCTGCGCGGTCGTCATGCCCGGCCGCCCTCCCCTTGGGTGGTTGCGAGATCAGCAGAACGACCGTAACACCCGCCGTAGCTGGGTCTATGCGTCCCGCGTATGCCGGGCACCGTCCGGCGGCGTGGTCGGCGCGCTCCCAGGAACGGACGCTTGATCCGTCCTGCTCCACCGACCCGCAGTCAACAGCGATGCCACAGCGGGGACACACCATGCCGGTCAGGCTGGCGGCCCGCTACGGCGTCACCCGCGTGAAAAGGGGTTGTCATGACCCTCGCGTTGGCCGTACCCGTCTTCGGCCCGCCGGCGGCCGGCAAAACGACGCTGACCGCGACTCTCGGCCAGATGCCGGGCCGGGCCGTCTTCCGGCTGCGGGAGCACGTACCGGAAACCATCCTGGCGGCCACGGCCACCAGCGCCGAACGCCTCGGCTGGATCGACGACTTCACCGTGGTCACGGCGTTGCGCAGCTACATCGAGGCCACGGTGCAGGCCGGTGCGGCGCACACCGTGTTCTTCGACAACTTCCCTGGTACCGGCGCCCAGGTGCGGTTCTTCCTCACCGTGTTGGAGCAGCACGCGCCGGGCTGTGTCGTCCGGGCCGTGGAACTGGCGACGGACACCATGACCTTGTACCGGCGGGCTTTTCACCGCCGGGTTTGCCACCGCTGCGAACGCGACCCGATCCGCGATCCCCGGTTGCCGGCGGTTCCCAGCGCCGACGATGCCCAGCGCTGTGCCCGCTGCGGCGGCATTCTGCATCCCCGGCGCGGTGACGCACCCCGCCTGCTGCGTGCCCGTGTGCAGCGCTACCAGCAGACGGCCGCCGGAATCTGCCAGGCGTTCAGCGAGGCCGACGTGGAAGTCGTCCGGCTCGACGGCGGCACCAGCGCAGCCCAGGTCTTCGAGGACGTGACCGCCCTACTGACGAGAGGGAGTACCCCGTGACCACCGTCCACCTTGACCCGCCGCGCCTGCGGACCGATGACGATTACGGCCACGCCCGGATGCCCCGCCGAGCCGGCATGCCTGCGCCGGAGCGGATCGAGCGCATCGCGTACGGCCGGTTCCGCAACGTCTACCTGTACATCACCGAGGCGTGCCAGCTGCGCTGCGAACACTGCTACATGGGCGAACGGCTGGACCGGGCGCTCAAGCTGACCTTGCCCCAGATCCGGGACACCCTGATCACCTGGCGCCGCATGGGCGGCAGCAAGCTGACGATCCTCGGCGGCGAGCCGACACTGCACCCCAACTACGTCGATGCCATTCGCCTCGGCCGAAGCTTGGGCTACGAGGACGTCATCACGACGACGAACGCCCAGAAACCGGCGGCGCGCAAGTTCCGCCAGCTCGAACCGGAGGACTTCGCCTACGTCCAGGTCAGCCTCGACGGCGGCAGCGCCGAGACGCACGACCGGGTACGCGGGACGGACACCTTCGCCACCGCGCTGGAGACGACGGCCGAGCTGACCGGCCGCGGCTTCGACACCCGGATCATCTGCACCGTCAACCAGGCCAACAAGCCCGACGCCCTGAAGCTGCTGGACATCGCCGACGAGATCGGCGTGTCCCTGGTGAAGTTCCACGTCTTCTCGACCATCGGCGTGGGGCACGGCAACGCCGACATGGCCATCGTGCCTTTGGAGTGGGTGACGTTTTGCGACGAACTGAACCGGATCGCGCCCGACTACCGGACGCGGGTCTGGTACCAGCCGACGTACGCCCGCCGCGACCAGATGGCCCGCTACGCCGCCGAGGGCTACCAGGGGTGCATCGGCCGGACGCTGGACCGGATCTCGATCTTTCCCGACGGGCGCTGCTACGTCTGCTCCTACCTCTTCGACACCGACCTGTACTTCGCCCGGATGCAGGACGGCCAGGTGGTCCTCAACCGCGGTGACAACGAATTTGACCTCTTCACCCGGCCCTTGGTGTCAAGCGCCTGCGGCGGCTGCAAGGCATCGGCCTGCCAGGGGGGCTGCCCGGCCGAGGAGATCGTCATGGGCGGCTCGTCGTGTGCGGCCGAGGAGGACATCGTGCCGGTGTGCCGGCTGTGGAAGTCCAGCGCCAAGCCCGAAGACTGAGGAGGAGACCGAGATGGAGCACGTCATCGAACCGCTGCGTGGGCTGGACTGGAACGACATCGACGCCGTGGAGCACGCCACCCGCAAGGCGCTCACCCAGTTGGCCGACGATCCGGATCTGATCCGGGCCGCGCTTCTCGAATTGCCGAACCGGCCGGAACTACTGGCCTTGTGCGAGCACTACGACATCCTGGACAAGATCGTGCTGTACCAGAACGACGCCGGAATCCGCGTGCGGCTGCACGTCTTCCTGCCCGGCTACTTCGACCGGCCGCACAACCACCGCTGGTCGTACGCCAGCCGCATCGTGCGCGGGGAGTACCGGCACTACCTCTTCGGCGACCTCGACGTGGACGCCGAACCGGAGCCGGGCTCCCTGGCAGCGCTCCAAGTCCGCCAGGAGCAGGTTGGCGACAGCTACGCCCTGCACCACAGCATGGTGCACGCCGTGGTGGCCGAGCCGTACACGGTGTCCCTGGTCATCCGCGGGCCGGCCGTCAAGGAGCGCTTCCTGGTCATGGACCGGGGAACCGGCGAGCACTGGTGGCAGTACGGAGCCGAGCAGGAGACGGCCGGAGATGCGGCCCGCAAGCGGATGACCAGGGAACGACTGGACGAGCTGACGGGGTTGCTGCGGGAGTGGGATCTGTTCTGATCAAGTACTCCGTCGTACGAGGAGCACCTGATCCGGCTCGCCCGACGAGCCTCCAAGAACGAGGCTGCCGGCGGAGGCGAACGTACTGCTGCTTCCGCTCGTACTGAACGAGGTAGGCGGGGGTCCTGGGCTCTGGTATACAGCCTCCATGCGGATCATTGGGGGGACATGTCCGACGTGCTATGGCCGGGACTATCGGCCGATCACGCCGGTCTTGCGTCACTGCGAGAGCCAGGTAGACGAAGTCGAACGGAGCTACGGACGGCCGGATTTCAATATGCCGCTCGGGCCGCCCAACGCCTACGCGACGCCGGTATATGAGAAGGTTACGAGCCGAATCTGTGATCATGAATACGAGTACGGAGCGCTCGTGGCAACGGCTACGGCCACGTGCCGTTGTGGGCTGGCGGCAATAGGGGCATGCCGCACCTGTCGAAAGGACGTCTGTGGACGACACAGCACCCTTGCGAGCGCGCTGACGGTCGTCTGTGATGCTTGCCCAAAGACGACAACCCATGGTCTACGACCGCTGGTCTGGCGGCGAATTTTCTCGCTCAACTTGGGTCGCTGGAATACATTGTTTGAACTGGACAGGTTCACCGTCGATCTTGAAACGCTCCACAGGATCACCGACTTGTGGGAGCCGGGCGACTTTACGTCGGAAGACCGCGACGACTTGGCGCTGGTCGTACCGGCCATGATTCTCCATCACGGCCAGGGGCACCGCCAGGAATGGCTCGACTATGTGCGCGGACGCCAACAGTATGCGGCCTCCGCGGAGGCGAGCGCATCTGCGGCAGAACGTGAGGCGAAGGCAGCCGCCGCCAAGCTGCGCGAGGCAGAGGCGTGGCATGCCGAGGAACACGAGCCACTCAAGATGCCGAAGCCATCCGGTCTCGCCCGATTCTCGTATGCCGCGCGAGAGCGGCAGCTCCAGGACTACTATCGGGAGGCAGACAGGCGGAAGTCGATGTACCTCCCACAGCTGGAAATGGAACGGTCGCACCGAGATACTGTTTGGAAGAATGCGAAGTCGGAACTGGATAAGGCCCGGTCGCTGGTCGACTTCCTCAATGGGTTGGTGCCACCCGACCTCCAGGTAGGTCGGCAGCCGTCAGCTACTGCCTAGAAGGGGCTGTCTCGCCAATTGACAGCCGGGAGGCCGCAAGCTCCTATAACTCATTCAAAAACGGCGAGAGTTCCGGGACGTGGTGGGGGGTGTAGGTCGCGCTAGCTGCCCGAGCTGCGTATTTCGGGCAACTTCTGCGCACAGTTGAAGGATAATTCTACGAAAAATTCTGCGAAGCCGTCCCGTACCAATGACTCCCATCGACGGTTTCCAAGACATATTTATCAATCGCCCCAGCTCCGGTACTCATGGTTGGCGCAGTACCGCCGGGCCAGTACACGGCAGGGCTTGAGAGGCTCGGTGAGCCCGGTTTGGGCCACGTCACCGTATAAGGACCACCAGAAGCGGCCTGCACAATGAATATCGTCTTTCTTTGCGCGGTACTCAGGGCGTTTACACCCTGGAATGTGACAGTGAGGTTGCCGGTAAGCGTGGTAGAGAAGAAATCTCCGCCTCCTACAAAAAAATTGCCGCTGCTCGGCGTGAGCCCACCAATGCCAAACCCGATCGGACCTCCGACAATTAAGCCTGGATAGGAGCCGAATCCGACTCCTGCCAGGTTTCTGTCTCCAAGGATTGTTCCCGAGAAAACAAGCTGAGCCGTTGAGGGTGATGCTGCTTTCGTGAATGGGCTGTTACCTGTAGAAAAGTCCAGCACGCCGGTGCAGGCTTGTATCTGATTACTTCCGGAACCCCAGATGATAGTGGTCGGCGTGTAAGTGTTGGTCACCGTCTCAACTCCGATATCCAGACGGCACGACTGAATGCGTGAATAAGAGGTCGACGCGTTGTTGCTTGTTGAGCCTTGACCGGTTATTCTCAGCACAGCGTTACTCATGGGCGTAGTCGATGAGCTGGAGAAGTTGCCGCGAATTGACAGTGAGCCGTCATACAGAACGACGCCATTCTGCAGCACTACGCCATCCTGTCCCACGCTCGCCAAAACGTAAATATCCAAAGCTGTACGTGCGAAAGAGTTGTAGCCGGTACCGGTGCAGTTGAAAACTACGTTTGTCGCATTATCGTTCACGTGCACGATTCCGTGCAGTTGTTCCGTCCAGGCAAATGTATTGTCGAGGTGTAACCCAATCGACCCCGTTGCAGTGAAGCCCTGGATAGTAAGGTCTAACTTTGCCTGGTTGCCATCGCCAAGGTGCAGGCCAGTTGCCACTCCTCCGGCACTAAAGCCGTCGATGGTCATATCCTCAATGCCACCCATGTAAGTGTTTGCCGCTGGGACAGTCATCCGTATGCAGTCGCCCGTACCAGTATATTTAATAACCGTGGACCAGCGGCCATCACCTATGAGCCGTACGAGTCCATTGTTTACCGTGAGCGTGTTAGAAACCTTGTACGTCCCTCTGGGGAGATATATCGTTCCCCCGCCCGAGCTAATAACAAACCCTGTAGCGCTGCCGCCTGACGGTAACGCGTTGATCGCGTTCTGGATTGCCGTCGTTGAATCAGTCGTGCCGGTTGGGTCAGCACCATATGCGGTAACCACATTGATCCAATCCACTGGCGCATTAGCCCATTTCATTCCCGTACTCTGCGCACTGTCCGCCAGCAGTACCTGGCCATTACTGCCTACTCCCAGCCTGGCAGCCGTACTGGCAGCGGTGGCGGCCAATAGATCGCCTTTGGCCGTGAAGGTACTTGCCTGAATTGCTCCCACGATCCGTCCATCGTTCCCCTGGGCCGCTGTCCCCGCCGCCGTCCCGAAGCTCACGGCCAGGGTACGGTTGGCGGTCAGATCCCCACCGCCGGTCAGCCCTGCACCGGCCGAGATGGTGGTGGTCTTGTCGGCCTTGGCGTTCAGCGCTGTCTGCTGGGTGGTAGAGACGGGCTTGTTGACATCCGAGGTATTATCGACATTCCCAAGGCCCACATCGCTCTTCGTGAGGTTTAGGTCCGTCTTCACCTGGGCCGGCGTGCGGTTTGTCCAGGCCCCGCTCTTCCGTTGCAGCAGGTCATTGTCAGCCGGAGCCAGCGTGGCGATGGCCGTGAGGTCTCCACTCGCAGCCTGTTTGCCCGCGAGCCCCGGCACCGTCGGGCTCGTTGCGGTGCCGCCCAGATCCCCCGTCAGCCGCACCAAGCCTTTGGTCGTCGTGCTGGCGTCTGGGGCACCAACCGAGACCGTGCTATCCACGTAGCTCTTGTTGGCTGCCTGCGTACTGCTGGTTGGCGTGGGTACAACTGGAGACGAGCTGAACGTCTTCACTCCGGCAACCGTCTCAGCGCCCGCGGTATGAACAACGGAGCTGTCATCTGCCGCCCCACTAGCCGTAACCGCGCTCGGCTTCAGGGAGCCGTCGGTGTTGTGAGAGACAGTCAAATAGCTATTGAGTATATCTCCCCAGGTGCCATCATCAGATCCAGGAATGGGAAGCCGTGCCATAATCTTGCAGACGATCTCGCTTACGTTTCTTACAGTGTAGATCATAAAATGGGAACGATCAAGGGAGCATTTGGTGAGCGCCGCGGCCTTGCCTATACGGCGTGTGCCGAGAAGGTCATCCGGCCTTGGGATGTCGCGAGCGCCAGCAGTTCCACAAGATTCGGCATCGGTTCGTGGTGGGCTCGCGCACAACGGAGCCCACCACTGGCGGAGGCCAGGGCCAAGCTGTCCCGCATCGGCCAACCCTGGAGCAGGCCGTAGACCAACCCGCCGGAGAACGCCGCGCCCGCACAGTGGGTGTGGCGCACCGCCACCTCGAAGGCCGGCGTGGTTACAAGGTCATCCGTACCGGCAGCTACCGCGCCGGAAGCGCCGGCCGTGACCACCGCCCATGAGGCTCCCGTCTGATCAACCAGTGCCCCGGCCACGGCCGGAGCTGTTTCGTGTTCGGCGTCATCGACATTGGTCTGGATGATCAGCCTCGAACATCCCTGGACGGCAGCCGCTACCGCTGGCGAGAGGGCCGAGCCGCCGAGGTTGACCAGCAGCGGCACGCCGGCCTGCCGCGCGGCCTGAATGGCGCGCACGGCGGCCGGCTCGATCAGCTGGTAGCAGTCAACGTAGGCGAACGACGCTCCGGTGAGCGGCGCCAGGTCAACCGCGGCCAGCGCCTCTGCGACGCCGGGCAGCTGCGGGAACCAGGTACGGGTGCCGTGGTCATCAGCCACGATCACGATCTGCGGCGTGGCCAGGCCGGGCACCGTCTCGACGGTGGTCAGCACGCGGTTCCGGTGGAGCCAGGCCCGGACCTGGTCGCCCGGCGCGTCGTCGCCGATGTCGTTGCTGATCACGAGTGCCGGGACGTCGAGGGCCGCCAGGACGGCGGCGATCATCGGGCCATCAGCAGCGATGGAGGCTTCGGACCGCTGGACCTCGGCTCCATGGTTCGCCTGCGGGAAGCGCTCGACGTTCCACAGCGACGCGGCGGCCAGGTAGCTGAGGCAGACCACCGGACCGGAAGCGGTGGCCATGGCTACCAGCCGTAGGTCGAGAAGGGCTGACCGGCGGCGATGTGCTCCAGGGCGGTGCGGCAGTAGGCGATCAGGTGGTCAGGCAAGCCATCCAAGGGGAACCAGGCCAGCTCGCTGCACTTGTCGGGCTCGCGGTTGTCCGGCTCACCGTCCCAGGTGCGGACCGTGAAGAAGAAGGCCGCCCGACCGCCGCTCGACGAGTTGTGCATGACGTGGGCGAACTCGACGGCTTCCGGCTCGATGCTGACACCGATCTCTTCCTTAGCTTCGCGGATGAGGGCCGCAACCACGGACTCTCCGGCTTCGAGGTGGCCGGAGGGGAGGTGGTAGGCGCCGTCTTCGTAGCCGGTGTTCTGACGGCGGCCGAAGAGGACCTGGCCGTCGTGCAGCAGGAGGAGATGGACGTCGGCGGTGAGCTGGTGGCGGGGGGAGGTGGTCATGCCTGGACGCTAACCGGCCGCGATGGTTTCGGGTATACGCGAAGCGTATTGACGGGCGGGACCCGATAAGTCTGGGCAGCAATATGACAGCGTGGTCCCGCCACACTTTTCTAAGTCAAATCTCCGCGACACCGGCCCGTTCAACCAGTTCGAAATAAATCCCGCCGGGCTGGAACTCTTCGAGTCGGTGGATTCTTGCCTGCGGCCCCGCATGCATACGGTGTAGCCCTCGGAGTTCCCGTACGAGCTCACCGCGGATCTCGTCACGCGCGAGGTCAACCGTCCCACTTGAGAAGCCCGCAGTACAGATCACATGCTGGCCAAAGCTGTCGACCTGGAAACGCAGCTCCTCGTACAGGCGGCGGCTGCGTTCCGCCGGAGCCAGGCCAGCTACACGTGCCGCCGGTCTGAGAGCGCCCCGATCGGCCGCTATGCGGAGCGAGAATGCAGCGTTCTCCGCACCGTTGCGAGCGTCAGCCTCAAGCATGATCGCCTCGGTCGGCACGCCATCGGCAATAGCAACCGAAGCCAGAAAGACGCATTCGGATATACCGAGGTCGGGCAGCCCTCCGGAGTCTTTGCCAATCCCGCCGGAGAATATGATCTTCTTCACCAGCTTGTCTGAGTACAGACGTGCTGCCTCGCGGCCGACCGCAGCATCCGCACATGAAAATACGATGAGAATATCGGCCGGGTTCTCGCTCGTTACCACCTGGCCATGAGGTCCAGTCATGATTTTGGCCAGACGTTCGAAGTCCCGATCGGTCAAGCCGCCAGCGCTCATGCGAGAGCCCTTTCATCGGTCAAAGTCGGAGTATGACGAACTACGAGGGGCAAAGTAAGAGCAGCCGGAGAGCACCTCACCTCTTCTTCCTCGCTCTACGGCATACCGAGGCGTTCCAGCCACGCCTGAACCACGCCCTCTTCACTGTGCTCATACTCTGAGAGGATTTCCCTGGCCACCTCAAGAAGATCTCTCGCGCCGGCCACGTCGCCCATATCTCTATGCAGCAGTCCGCGGCGAGCCAGCGTCCTAGCCCGGTCCAGCCAGTTACCAAAGCGTTGAAAGAGTGCGACCGCCTCTTCATAGCTGGCGTCCGCTTGGGCGAGTTCTTCCCGGGCCAGACGAGGACTCCCAACTGATGCAGCACGCGCGATGTGAAGCTCGGCGAGACGGACAAACGCGAAGCACCAGACACGCGGATGTCGGTAGCTGCGTCGCTCCGCATCGTACTGCTTCGCATATGCGATCGACTCATGCAGAGCGCCTTCGATATCGCGGAGACTGTCGGAGTCGCCTCCACGTATAACCGCCTCTGCCAGCGAGACATTCAGCGAGGCGATCGGATTATCGCTGTTCTCGAACTGCATGTACGCGGCCCTGGCTACGGCGTAAGCTTCAACGGCGCGGGCGAGGTGTCCCGTCCGCTCGTCTGGGCTTCCGGCCAACTTCGCCAACATCAGGTGCGTGTCGGCCAGCTCCCTCTTTACCGTTACCGCTTCGTGAGCCCGCTCCGGACACTGCTCGTATAGACCGCCACTCTCCTGTAGGAGCGTGACAGCGCGTGCACAACGCTCCCGCGCTGCGACTATATCGTCCACTTCTAGATGATCGTGGAGGGCGTCAAGCTGGTCGCGAACCGTGACGAGTTCGATCCGGCCCATATTACGGCGCAGCCGGGCCTGAGCCCATAGATCACCGAGAGACATAGCCGCCTTGAGGCCGATATCGTTGAGCCTCTTCCAGTCCGACCAGTTATTGCTTGTCTCCAGGAAATAGAAGAGCGAGAAGGCGAGATGTGGTGCGCGGGCGATCGGCGGATCTTCTTGACAGGCGTCGATCGCCAGCCGTACGAGGTTCTCCTTCTCTACCGCCACCCACTGCGCCGGATTACCTCCTGTTCTTTCGCAATAGTCTTTGATCGACTGTATGCCGGCGAGGTGTACGTCGTTCGTGATAGCCAAGGATTCGATATCGACCACCGGGTTAGTACTGTTTACGGCAGTGAAAGCGTGGTTGACGCACACGTAGTATGCTGACACCAGTCGGTCTAGGGTATCTCGGCGTTCTTGGTTGTCGCCGGCTATCAGGTCCCGAGCGAACGCATGCACAAGGTCATGAACTTGGAGACGCTCGCCGCCACGGCGGATAAGGCCCACGTGTTCCAGCCGTCGGATATAAGGGAGGGCTTTCGCGACGCTGGATTCACCGGCTAGGAGCGCAATAGCGTACTCGTCGATATCCTGGTTGAACCGCAGCCCGAGCCGGCGGAACACCGGCTGCGCGTCAGGATGAAGGTTCCGGCTGTCTGGCTTCAGCTTCTCGTACGATGCCCAGAATATGCTCCGGGGATCAATCGATCCGCTCGGGTGGTACATAGTGTCGAGCGGCGACTCTTCCAGACGATCCCTCAAGCTATCAACGGGAATCTCTCGGTCCTTCATGAGTCGGGCCATGATGTCGAGCGCGAGCGGCAGCCCGGCACAATGTTCCACTACCGTCGCGAGCGCACCCGGATGATCTTCAAGGTCCGGCACAGCATACGTTCGCAAGAGTTCGGCCGACTGATCGGGGCGTAGCGGTTCGAGCCGCGCGGAGCCGACCTGAAGATTGCGCGCGAACCGGGCAAGGGGAGCCCGGCTCGTAATCAGGACCAAGCCCCTATTGTCGCGAGGTAGGAGTGCCTCGACTTGGCTCTCGGTCAGGACGTTGTCGAAAACAAGCAGAAGATCATGCTCGGTAGCAAGGCGCCGATACCTCGATAGGCGGTTGCCCTCGTCCGGCGGTATGTCCTGCACGCCAAGTTCGGCGAGAGCTTTCCCCAAAGCCTCGGAAGGTTGCAGTTCTCGGCCCGGCGAGTCTGTAGCAGAAAATCCCAGAAAATCGACGAAAGCAAACTTGGTAAAGTTTTCACTGGCTAATAGATCGGCAGCTAGCTGGTCAGCCAGATAGGTTTTGCCGACACCACCCATGCCGCTAATCACCACGATATTCGGCTCGTAGTGTCCGGCTGGGTTGCGGGTGGTTAGGTCGGCTAGATTGAGACGTTTGATGGCATCCGCATCGGCACGAGTAGGGCCCGCCGCGCTTGAGTCAGCGGACTCGACCTCTTCTGATCGTGACTCCCCGCCGTTGGGCTGCTGAGCATCGCGGCGTTTGAGGAGCGCGTCTTCAAGTGTGCCATAAATAGCGAAGTAGCCTTTCCGCTTATGTCGGTCAGAGTGCGCTTCGATCCTTAGCCTTTTCAGATGGTCTTGTCGACTCATGAGATGTGTCTCGCGCGGCACACCAGGGTGCATATTGAAGTACGCGCGGGCAATTTCAGCTTCTGGTTCTTCCTGAAAAACCTTCTTGATGAGATCGTCGAGAGCCCGCTCGACTTGATTTTCTACTTCTTGAGGCCGTCCGCTTTGGATTCCCAGGAGCTCGCGCAGCTCGGGCCCGAGGTCTCGGTAGAGGCTAGGGCGCCGGATGCCTTCGCGTTTCGCTATCCTTTGCAACGCCTTGCCGACAGTTCCTAGCTTTTCGTCAGATTCCTGCTCTTCTTTTGGCAACATTTCCCCCACTGGCTCAGGCAAAATCTTACCATATTGATGCAAGGCTCTTGCTATTAACTCCGATTTGCGCTATAACTTGCGGCAGCAATGACAGAACATACACCCGAACAGACTGAGGATCCCTACGGTCGCAACCAATATGACCCGGCCCTGGCGGAATATATACAGACGCTGCGCCCAAGTGAGGTCGTGGCAATGCATCAGGCCGCTCACGCGGCATACTATGAGCTACCTTGGGAGGCCCGGAAGGAAAGTGCAGAGAAGGCCGCAGACGAGGGTATATTTGCGGTTCTGTCCTGGCTGCCTGAGCTTAACCTACCGTTCGCCCGCGATGTTTACCAGGCACTTACCGACAGTCCGAACGTAGGCGACCGGACACGAGCTGCGGTCCTCGTGTCTTGCTTGACGCCATTCGACCACGATTTCGGTCTTGACCTATGGCGCAAACTGGCGCGCGATCCTTCCTTCCAGCCACGCAACATCGTCGATGACGAGCTGGAATTTCTTTACGATCCAGAACACCGTCACGACGATGACCTAAAATCCGCGCCTACGGAGGAGGATGAGGCGTATCTGAGAGCTAAGGGGATTACTTTTGACGAGGGCCGTGAGCTTCTGCGGTTATACATTGCGGCCGAAAACTCCGGGCCCGACAACGACATCAACATCGGATGGGTAGCCCTGCGGAGGGCACACGTGGCGCTCGGGCTCTCGCTCACAGACGAGGCGCCTGGACCAACGGCCTCGTGATCACGAGACCAAACTGGTTCCAAAACCTCATCGACTTTTCCACTCCCCTTCCAAAAGCGCACTAGCTGCTCTTCCAATTTAGTTCCAATAGTAGCGGTTCGTTTTCCTTGCCTTTGATCTTCTCTGATCTGCACAGTCCTCTCAAGCCGCCAAATCGGGCGGTACGACTGAGAGGAGAAGAGGAACGTGCCTAAACGGGATGTCGTTCCAGTAGGAAATGGCGGTTCGCTTGTCCCCCGCGAGACCGCCAGGGAGATGGTGCAGATCAACGGGGAGGTCATGCGTAACCAGGCCGCTGTGCGCGGCGTGTCCAGCGTGACCGAGTACGCACTGTCGGAGGCGGCGTACCTGACGCGGATGCGGAACCAGCTGGAGGCAGCTGTGCCGGACGCGACCGAGGCGCTGGCCCTCATCGCGAACACGGCGACCATGAGCATCGCCCGCATCGTGCACCGCTTCGGCTCGGAGGTGAGCTGAGTGACCGCGCTGATCGTGGTCCTCATGGCCGTGGCGGTCGTGGGCGCGTGCTTCGGCATCGCGTACGCCTGGAAGACGGCGCGGGAGGCCGGGATGCCCTGGCTCCGCGCCCGTCACATCCAGAACACCGCGCAGTCGGCCATGAACGACATCCGGGAGGAGACGCGGCGTGCGGAGGAGCGCATGCTGCGTGCCGCCTTCTTCCCCGGCCGTGGCCAGGGTGGCAGGTGGGGGCAGTGACCGCCCTGCTTGGCCTCGTGGCCTTCACCTTCGGGCTGCTGGTCGGCATCAGTGCCGCCGCCAGCTACTCCCAGGAGGAGCCCGGCGAGCGCGAGAAGGCGTTGCGCCACGCCCTGACGGTCGTGCGGCATGCCTCGAAGCTGCCGACGATGTTCTGGGAGGTCTGGAGCGACTACGTCGCCCAGGAGGCAGCCGAAGCCGCGGAGTTCGCCCGCGAGACGGCCGCCGAGGAAGCGAAGCAGGAGCGCGAGCGTGCCGTGCAGGCGCTGCGCGACCTCGACGAGCGGAGCGACCCCGATGACTGACCTCATCCTGGTTCTGCTGATCTTCGTGGCCTTCTGGGTGGGACGGCTCTACCAGTGGGTCAGGGATGCTCGTAACGCGATGGGTACGCCGTCGCGTCCGCGGTCGAAGTCGAAGCGGAAGGGCTGACCGTGCGTACGTCTCGGGACGAAGTGCTCGTGCGGGTACCGCTGGATGTGCTGCGGTCGGAGACGATTTCGGTCCTGACCGACTCGTACCAGACCCTGTTCATGAGCTGCTACCGCGAAGAGAAGGCCCGCCGGGAGGCTGCGGCCGTCCGGCTGGGCGAGGCGCTGGCCAATGCGGACATCCTGCCGCTGATAGCCGAGAACCACGAGGACTATCGGCCGGCGTAGGCCGGCTTCCTCGCCGATTCCCCGTTCATTAATCCCTGTCCTACCTGGTGGCAGGCTGGCGATAGCCATGCCTGCCACCAGGTGAAAGGAGTCTTTCATCTTGCATTTCCTGGCGCCAGAAAGGCCGACGTGGTGAACGCCGAGACATCGCCAACCGAAGGGGGCCGCTACGCCACGATCCTGGCCGACCCACCGTGGGACGTGGAGCAGAAGGGCGGCCGAGGTGCCGTCCGTCATTACCCGCTCATGCCCTTGGGCGCTATACAGGCGCTTCACGTCCCGCAGCTTGTACAGGATGACGCGCACTGCTGGTTGTGGGTCACGAACGCCACGGTGCACGCCGGCCGGGACGTGCTGGCCGCTTGGGGTTTCACCTACCGGTCGATCCTGACGTGGATCAAGCCGAAACTCGGCCTCGGTAACTATCTGCGGAACCAGACCGAGCATTTGCTGCTGGGTACCCGCGGACGAGCTCCGATCCGCTTTCGCGCCCAAGGTAGCTGGTTCTACGCCCCGGTACAGGAACACAGCCATAAGCCCGAAGAGCAGTACGCGATCATCGAGCGTTGCTCGCCGGGGCCGTACCTGGAACTGTTCGCCCGCCGGAAGCGCGCCGGGTGGCAGGTCTGGGGCAACGAAGTCGACAGCGACGTGACGCTGTAGGCGGTACCGCATTTTCAACCAGGAGAGAAAGGACTCTACGTAGATGGATTGGGACTCGCCGGTGGTGAAAGCCATCGTGGCGTTCACCGTGATCTGCATCGCCCTACGGGTCGCCTACGAGGCCATCCAGCCGCTGGTCATCCCGGGCGCCATCGCGGCGGCCGTGGGAGCCGTGGTGTGGCTCGTGCTGCGGCGCCGGTAGACGGCCCAGGCGCCGGGCAGCGTGTTTTCCACAGCTTCAGCAGGGGTCGTCGTGGGAGCCCTCTATTTCTCCCTTGACAATGCGATCTTGTCGCGCGCATAAGGAGAAGTAGGGGGTGTCGCCCATCATGCCCGGCCGGACTGCCGGAACGCTTGCGGCGCGTATGCCGTTCGCGCGACGCCAACAAGCAGTGCAACGACAAGGAGGTCTATGGCAAAAGGCGACAAGATCCGGGTGCGTGGGAAGCCCCGGAAGGACATCGACGTAGAGCTGTTTATCCAGGCGCTTCTGCTGGCGTGCCGGGATATCGAGGAACAAGAAGGGGACGGGGTGCGCACCTCGTCCCCGCCAGCAACCGGCCAGAGTGCCGACGGCCCGGCGATCTAACCGCCGGACCGACCCTCCAGCGGATGTATTCCGTTCTACTCTTCAGAGGAGCGTCACTACAAGCATGGACAGGACCGAACCCAAACCGGGGTCGGATTCCGTGGGCAGCGCCACGCCGTTCACCGGACGGACGGCTGTGGCGGTGCGACACGGCATCACGGGCGTGGTCTTTGTCATCGCCGTCCTGGCGTTCGCCTTCGGCTTCGGCAACGGCTGGGCGCTCGGCCTGCAATTGGGCGTCCCCGGCTGGACGGCACCGTTGGTGGCCCCGGCCGTCGACCTGTCGGTCATGGCGCTGCTGGCCGCGCTGCAGTATCTGCGGGCCAACGGCGTACCGGGACGGTTGGTCGGTCCCCGGCTTCTGCTGGTGCTCTGCGGCCTCATGACCTTCGCCCTCAACACCACCAAGCCGCTGCTGGACGGTGCGTGGGGACGGGCAGCCTTCGACGCCGTAGCTCCCGGCCTGCTCATCGGCTGGAGCGAGGTTGCACCGCGCCTCTTGGCGATACTGCACCAATCAGCCGTCCCGGACGGTCCGTCTCCCGCCGTCCCGGCCGTTCAGGACCAGGATGGGACGACTGAAGCCGAACTTCCGGACCGGCCTCGTCCGGGGACCGTACTGGCTCCCGCACTGGTGCGCCGGGCACGCCAGGCCGATGCCGCGCACCGCAAGGCCACCGGACGGCCGATTACCCGCGATGCCCTGCGCCAGGAGCTGCGGATCTCCAACGAGGTCGCCGGCCGACTGCTGCGCATCATCCGCAGCAAGACCAAGGAGCAGTAAGCGACGTTGCGGAATTTGCTACGAACTCCAGAGGTGCGAATACCATGCGGCACATTTCCCGCTTGACGGCACGCTTTTCAAACGCGCATAAGGAGAATAAGAGGGTGTCGCCCTATTGTCGGCCGAAATCCAGGCCGCCCCCGGCAGGTTCGCCGCGCGTGATGCCCACAAACCCAATCAGTTAGCAGAGGATGTATATGACAGGACGAGGTACGGTCCGGGTGCACTGTGCACCCAGGGCCAGCATTGCTATTGGCTCCGACCGCCAGACGCCCGTTCGGGCGGGGACGGCCAGCGGTCGATCCGCGGCGGAGGCCCGCCCGTGATCCCGGCCATCGTCGTGGCGGCCAGCACCCTGGTGGTGCTCGGGACCATCATCGGGATGCGGGCGCTGGACGCCCGACGCTGGCGAGCCACGCTGGTGCCCTACCGACTGACGCTGCCGAGCGGCCTCAAGCCGGAAGACGTGGCCCAGTGGCTGGCCTTGGTTGCCGCAGCAACCCAAACGCCGCGCTGGTCGCTGCTGGTGCTGCCGCCGCTGGGCCTAGAGATCGTGGCCACCCAGCAGGGGATCACGCACTACGTGTTGCTGCCGAAGGCTGCCGAGGCCCGACTGTTGAACACCATCCGGGCGGGCCTGCCCAGCGCCAGGCTGGAAGCCGCCCCGGAGTTCCTGGACCGCCAGCCGCACTACCGGATCGCCGGAGAGCTAACCATGACCTCCCGTCGCCGGCCGTTGTCGAGCGATCGGGCGGAGAGCATCACGGCCAGCCACCTGTCGTCACTTCAGCCGCTGCGTTCGGGCGAGGAAGTACGGGTGCAGTGGGCGCTGACCAGCGCCGGGAACAGCGCCCCGGTGCACAGCGCCTCGGCCCGTGCCGGCGACGGTTGGTGGAGCACCTACCTCGTGGAGGGCACCGTGCCGGCCAACGCTGAAGCGGTGCGTGCTCAGCGGATCAAGGAAGCTGATCCGCTGCTGCATGCCGTAGCCCGGGTCGGGGTCGTTGCAGCCGATCACCGGCGGGCCAAGACCTTGCTGGCGCGTACCTGGTCGACGCTGCACGGGCCGAACGCCCCGGGCGTCAGCATGGTGCGCCGCTGGCTGCCGGCCGACATCGTGGCCCGGCGGATGGAACGGCGGGCGCTGCCGTTGACCCGCTGGCCGCTGCTCCTCAGCAGTGTCGAACTACCGAGCCTGGTCGGTTTTTTGCTGGGTTCGGTGTCGCTGCCGGGCATGCCGCAGGGCGGTAGCCGCCTGCTGGCCCCGTCACCGGGGATGCCCCGGACGGGCACGGTGTTGGCGCAGAGCAACTACGGCAGCGAGGCCGTACCCCTGGCCATGCGGACGTCGGACCGCTTGCGCCACCTCTACCTCTTGGGGCCGACCGGCGTCGGGAAGTCGACCCTGATCGACAACGTGGCGCTCCAGGATGCCGCCGCCGGCCTCGCCGTCCTGCTGATCGACCCCAAGGGCGACCTGGTCGACGACTTCCTGGCCCGCGTACCAGAGAACCGCCTGGACGACGTCGTAGTGCTCGATCCCTCGGCCACCGACCGACCGGTGGGCTTCAACCTCATCGGGGGCCTGCGCACCGAGCAGGACAAGGAACTGGCCGTCGACAACGTGGTGCACATCATGGCCGAGCTGTGGCGCAGCTCGTTCGGCCCGCGGACCACGGACGTCTTGCGCAGCTCGCTGCTGACGCTGACGCACACCACGGCCGCGGACGGCTCGGCCTTCACCCTGGCCGAGGTGCCGGAGCTGCTAACGAATCCGACATTTCGCCGCTCGGTGACCAACCAGCCGGGCGTGCCGGCCGGGGTCCGGCCCTTCTGGCATGCCTACGAGGAGATGAGCGACGTCCAGCGGTTGCAGGTCATTGGGCCGGCCATGAACAAGCTGCGGGCTATCCTGACCCGTTCGCCGCTGCGTCTCATGCTGGGTCAGAGCCAGGGCTTCGACCTGTCGGAGCTGTTCACCAAGCGCCGCATCGTGCTGGCCCCGCTGTATAAGGGCGTCATCGGCACGGACACGGCGCAGTTGCTCGGCGCGCTGCTGGTGGCCCTCTTCTGGCAGCGCACCCTGGCGCGGGCCGCGGTGCCGGCCGAGCAGCGGCGGCCGGTCATGGGTTTCGTGGATGAGGTCCAGGACGTGCTGCGGCTGCCGGTCGACATCGCGGACATGCTGGCCCAGGCCCGGGGCCTTGGCGTCGGGCTGACGCTGGCGAACCAGCAGCTCGGCCAGCTGTCGGACGTCATCAAGTCGGCGGTGCTGGGCACCGTGCGCTCCTCGGTCGTCTTCCAACTCGACTACGACGACGCCCAGAAGATGGCCCAACGCTTCGCGCCGCTGACCCGGGACGACCTCATGGGCCTGAGCGCGTACGAGGTGGCGCTCCGGCTCAACATCAACAACACCACGTACCGGCCGGTGACCGGCAAGACGCTCCCCTTGCCGGATGCGCTGCGTGACGGCCGGACCTTGGCCGAAGCCAGCCGCCAGCGCTTCGGCATGGCTCGCGAGGACGTCGAAGCGGCCTTGCGCGCCCGTGTCGGCCGTCCGGATGAAACCGGTGCCGGCGGGACCATCGGCCGCCGGCGGCGAGGAGGCACGGCATGACCACCCACCCGTTCGCCCCACCGCTCGCCCACCCGATCCCGTCGACCACAGCCCGACTGTTCCCCCTGTCCTGCCGGCAGTTTCATCCTTTTCGTCCAATGACACATGACCTCCCCTATGGAGGTCACCTATGACGGCCGCCCGCTACTCGCCGGCCATGATTGAGCTGCTGGTCGATCAACTCAGCGACCGGGACCGGGCCATCCTGCACGACCTTGGCAAGGTGCGGGTGCTCAGCGGCGCACAGCTCACCCGCTTGCACTTCCACGACCTTGCCGCTACATCCCGTGACCGCACTCGCCGTGGAGTTCTGGCCCGGCTCGCCGGTCATGACCTTGTCACCCCGCTGGACCGCGCGGTCGGCGGCGCCCGTTCCGGCAGCGAGGGACACGTCTACGCCCTCGGTGTCGCTGGCCAACGGGCGGTGCCGCTGCTCGACGCCGAGGAGGACTCCGCTAACCAGCCCGCACGACCGCGGCGGCCGTGGACGCCCGGTGAGTCTTTCCTGAAGCACACGCTGGCGATCTCGGAGCTGTACGTCCAGCTCGTGGAAGCGCAGCGGGCCGGACATCTGACCCTGCTCCGCTTCGCGGCCGAGGCCGGGGCCTGGTGGCCGGATGGGGCCGGCGGCCTGGTGAAGCCGGACGCCTCGGCCTGCGTGGCGTTCGGTGACGTCGAGGACTCCTGGTTCGTGGAGGTGGAGCGGTCCCGCAAGTCACCGGAAACGTTGCGGCAGAAGTTCCGTCGCTACGTCGACTTCGCCCATGCCGGCCAGCTCGGGCCGGACGGCGTCACGCCGCGGGTGCTGGTGACCGTGCCGCACGAGCGACGCCTTCAGGAGATCCGCAGCGTCCTGGCTCGCCTGCCGCCACCGGCCGATCAGCTCTTTACCGCCGTGCTCTTTGACGAAGCGGTAACGCAAGTGGTTCGGGTGCTGCGCGAGTGAGAGGTGATAATGGTCAATAATTGACAACTTCAAGTATTGCAAGCTTGCAATTTCTGAGGGATGCTATCAGAGAAAGGAGGATCGGACTATGGGAGAACCGATACGGCCGGAATCGCTCGGCCAGTATATCCGGCGTGTGCGCCGCGATCGGGGGCTCTCCGGCGTGCAGCTTGCCGGGCTCGTCGGTGTCCACCCCTCCAACATCTCCCGCATCGAGAGCGGCGAGACGGCCACCCCTACACCGGACCTGCTCCGGCGTATCGCTGCTGCACTAGACCTCGATCTCGCCGAACTACTGGCCTACCTCGGGTTGACCGTACCGCTGACCACGCCACCGCTCCACATCTACCTCCGTACGATCTACCCGGCTTTACCAGATGAAGCGCTCCAGGAAGCCGAAGAAGCGCTGGCCCGGATTGCAGAAAGATATGAGGTTGACCGCTAAGAAGTACCACGAGAACCACTGCGACACGTAAGGCATACCAAGAAAGGGGGAAGCCTTGACTACCGAAAGAAAAGATATTCTAACCCAAGTTCGAGAGATCATCCCGCCGCGCGCCGTAACCCAGGGCGAAGCCATGATCTTGGCCGAACGGCAAGCGACGCTGCTGCTGAAGCTGCTCGACATCCGCGAAGTCCCGGTCGACATATTCAAGATCAGCGACCTGCCGAACGTTGAGATACAAGTCAAGCCCCGGCACGAGATGCCGATCATCGCCGACCTGCCGGAGACCTCCGAAGTCGGTGGCGTCACCCATATGCGCCGCGACGGAAAAACCGTCTTCACCATTAACCGGGAAGACTCCATCGGCCGCCGCCGCTTTAGTCTCGGGCATGAACTGAAGCACATGATCGACGACCCGATTGTCACCACGTCCTACGCCCGGATCGGCTTCGGGAACGCCGAGAACCATGCCCGGCAGATCGAGCGGATCTGTGATCATTTCGCGGCCTGTTTCCTCATGCCCCGGACGGTCCTCAAGCGGGTCTGGTCCAGCGGGCTACAGGACATCGAAGCCCTGGCCGGCCAGTTCAAGGTATCCATATCCGCCATGCAGATACGCCTCAAGTACCTGGGACTGACCGACGAGGAAGAACGTCCGGTCTCGGAGTACTTCCGGCTGGACGGGCCGTCGATGTACTTCGGGGCTGACTGCCCCAACGCAGCATAAGCAACGAAAGGAGGAACCGTGAGCAAGCAGAAACGACCGGTGGTACGCGGTGAGCAGGCCATTGCTTACTACCGCGTCTCGTCTACCGGTCAGGTGAATACCGACTACGACCCGGAAGGCATCTCGCTGCCCGCCCAGCGCGTGGCCTGCACGGAGCGTGCCCGTGAGCTGGGTGTCGTCCTGGTCGATGAGTACCTCGACCCCGGCAGGAGCGGCAAGAGCATCGACCAGCGGCCGGCCTTCCAGGAGATGATCGCCCGCATCAAGGCCGACCCGACCATCAAGCACGTCTTCGTCTACGCCCTGTCCCGGTTCGCTCGGAACCGCTACGACGACGCCATCATGATGATGACGCTCGAACGGCTGGGTGTGCAGCTCCACTCTGCCACCGAGCGGAACCTGGACGCCTCACCGGCCGGCCAAGCGATGCACGGCATGATCGCTGTCTTCAACGAGTACCAGGTGCGGGTCAGCGGCGAGGACATCAAGTACAAGATGGGCCAGAAGGCCATGAAGGGCGGAACGGTCACCATCGCGCCCATCGGCTACCTGAACGTCCGGGAGCAGTTCGAGGGCCGCGAGGTTCGTACGGTCATCATCGACCCGGAACGCGGCCCCCTGATCACCCTGGCCTTCGAGCTGTATGCCACCGGCAAGTTCAACTTCCACACGCTCCGGGACGCCCTCACCGAGGCGGGCCTACGCACCAAGCCGACCAAGCGCTGGAGCGCCCGGCCGATCTCGGTGCACAAGATCGGTGATCTGCTGAAGGACCGCTACTACCTCGGCCTCGTCACCTACGAGGGTGAGGAGTACCAGGGCCGGCACGAGCCGCTGGTCTCGCAAGATCTGTTCGACCAGGTACAACGGGTGCTGTTCGCCGAACGGCAGGCCGGGGCACGGCAGCGTGTCCACAACCACTATTTGAAAGGGCTCGTCTGGTGTGACCGATGCCACAAGCGGCTGATCATCACGCCTGGCAAGAGCAAGACCGGCGTGACGTACTTCTACTACATCTGCCGGGGACGGCAGGACCGCTCCTGTGACCTGCCGTACCTGCCCGTAGCGGACGTCGAAGACGCCATCGTGCGGCACTACATCAATGTCCGACTCTCCGAGGAGTTCCGGGCCGACGTCCAGGCCCGCCTCGACGACGCCCTGTCCAGCACCACGGACAGTACCCGCCGGCTGCACGCCCAGTACGAACGGCAGCTCAAGGAGCTGAACAAGCGGGAAGACGGTCTGCTCGACCTCGTAGGTGACCCGGACTGGCCCAAGGACAAGCTGACGGCCAAGATGCGGGCCGTCCGGGAGGAACGCGCCCGGATCGAGGCCCGGCTGGGCGAGCAGGATCTTCCCCTCAATGAGGGCTACGAGGTGCTGACCACCGTGCTTCGCCTCCTGGAAGATCCGCAGGCGTTGTACCGGCGGTCGGGGCTCCGGGCACGGAAGGTGCTCAACAAGGCCGTCTTCACGCGGTTGTACCTTGATCAGGTCCACGCCGGGGCTGTGGTGACCGCTGACGACCTCAACGAGCCGTTCGCTACCCCCGTGACGGCACACCGGGCCTGGAGCCTTGGGGAGGCCGTGGATGAGGTGCTGGCGGAACGCGCTGTGCGCGTGGCTCCAGCACGCGAAAGCGGCGCCTCCCTTACGGGTGACGCCGCTTCCTTGGGGTTCACTACTACCGCCTCGCCGAACATCGTCCTGGTGGACGAGTGTTCGAGTAAGGCCGTAGTGGTGGAGGTGAGGGGACTCGAACCCCTGGCCTCCTCCGTGCGAGGGAGGCGCTCTACCAGGCTGAGCTACACCCCCTGGAAGCATCTGAAGCTTACAGGACCGCGTAGCCCATGTGACGACCACCCGGTTCGGATGGACCGCCACCTCCGGCCGGCCGTCAGCTGATGCTGATGCCCTCCTTGCCCCGAGCCCTCGATCGGGCGGCCGGCACGGCGACCTCCCGGGTGAGATCTGGCTGGATGCGCTCCGACAGGGCGAGGTCCGACAGGGCGAGGCCGGACCTCGCGACGGTGGCCATCAACCGGTCGAACAGGGGGGCCGCGGCGGCTGGCCGGAGCAGCCCCGCCTCATGGCCGCACCATCCCCACACCCGAGCGCCGTCGATGACGAGCTCCTGGTCCGGCTCGGTGCCTCGGGGGAAGGCCAGCCGGGCGTCGGTCGGAACATCCGGCGTGCCGAGCGGGTGGTGCGTCCACAGCTGCAGGGACTCCTCCGGGCACCACGCCTTGTCGCGGACGGCTATCTGCCATACCGCCCGTCCGGGCCGGTACAGGGCGAGCCGGATCGCCGTTCCCCGGCAACGGAACAGCAGACCGACCCCGTCGGGACGAACACCTCGTACCTCGACGGGCACCGGGGAGCTCCCCGAGCAGACGAGGTATCCCTCGCTCCGCAACCGGGCCATCCACGACTCGAAGGTCACAGCGAACGCTGCCTTCCTGATAGTTCTCGATAGCTACACAGTGATTACGTGATGATTACGCAGTAGTTGCGCTGGTCTGGGAAGCCCCATCGGGGGATCGGCCGGTCGGGACCGGACCAGCCGCCAGGGCCGGATCAGCCCGGCTGGCCCTGGCGGCGCGGCCACAGGTGACCGGGGCGGGCAGCGGGCTGGCGTGTGACGGGAGAAGACGGAGACGGCGCGACCTGGCTCATCCGGCGGAGCGCACAGCTCAGCCGGTTATCCGGGGAGCGCACACGGAGCACTCCGGTGAACGAACCGGCCGGGGCAGGACGGGAGTCCGGGAATACGGATGATCGATAGCTGCTCCCACCGGGAGCAAAAAGATCATCCGTTCAGGTCTGGCGCCGAGCTCCGAGGCCCCTCGCGCCCAGAACGGTCCCAGAATTACAGGACCGATGTGCTCGTCGCGCGTGCGGCGAGGCTCAGTGGACGCGAGGGCTGGGACAACACCGACAGCGCCCTGGACAACAGACCTCTCGCCACGCCCAGTGAGGGGTGGAGCCGGGCTGCCAACGGAGCGTCACATCTTTATTATGCACGGCAGCCCGGCCGGGCGTCGGAGCGCAAGTGGCCGCCGGAGATCGGTTCAGGCCCATGCGGACACGGTGATTCCGGCTGTCCGGAGTGCCTTGACGATCTTCACGCCGCACGCCGCGAACCACGCGCCACGCGCCACGCGCCGCACGCCACGCGCCGCACGCCACGCGCCGTGTATCGCTCGTCTCGGGGCAGGTGCCCCGAGACGGTGTGGGTCGGTATCCCGGCGACTACCGGGGAACGACAACCACAGGACGATGTCCGGTCCGGACGGCGAGCACGAGGAGTCCGCCCGGCCGGCACGAGGAGGTTGTCGTGATCTTCGATAATCGGGAGGAGGCCGGCCGGCAGCTCGGGCAGCGGCTGGCGCATCTACGCGGCCGTGATGTCGTTGTCGCCGGGCTGCCCCGCGGGGGCATTCCCGTCGCGTTCGAGGTGGCGCGGGCGCTGGAGGCCCCGCTGGACGTCATCCTCGTCCGCAAGCTCGGTGTCCCCTTCCAGCCTGAGCTCGCGATGGGGGCCATCGCCGAGGGTGGGGTGCGGGTCGTCAACGAGGAGGCCCGGCGGCTGGCCAACGTGGGGCCGGACGAGTTCGCCGCGGTTCAGGCGCGCGAGTTGGTGGAGCTTGATCGTCGGGCCCGGCGGTTCCGGAACGGCCGGCCAAGGATCCCGCTCGCCGGGCGGACGGTGGTCGTGGTGGACGACGGGATCGCGACCGGATCGACGGCCTCTGCCGCGTGCCAGGTCGTGCGGGCCCAGGGAGCCACCCACGTGGTGCTGGCGACCCCCGTTGCCCCCCGTGACCGGATCGGCTGGCTGCGCCGGCAGGCAGACGAGGTGGTCTGCGTCCAGACGCCCGACGCCTTCTTCGGTATCGGCGAGTTCTACGCGGACTTCTCCCAGACACCGGACGAGGAGGTCGTCGACCTGCTGCGCCGGGCCGCGCTGACGATGCCGGTCGGCGGCGCGGTAGCCGACCCGTCCGGCGGCGACGTCGAGGTCGACATCCCCGTCGGTCGAGTGCGGCTCGCTGGTCGGATCACCGTGCCCGACCCGTCCCGGGGAGTGGTCGTCTTCGCCCACGGCAGCGGCAGCAGTCGGCACAGCCCACGTAACCAGTTCGTGGCCCGCGACCTCAGTGCCGCGGGGCTCGCGACCCTGCTGTTCGACCTGCTCACCCCGGACGAGGAGCGTGACCGGGCGAACGTGTTCGACATCAGGCTGCTTGCCCGGCGGCTGATCGATGTGACCGGTTGGCTGCGCGGCCAACCGGTCACGGCTACCCTCCCCATTGGTTACTTCGGCGCCAGCACCGGCGCCGCCGCGGCGCTGCGGGCCGCCGCGGAAGGGGGGTTCCCCGTCGCGGCCGTCGTGTCGCGGGGCGGCCGACCGGACCTGGCCGCGGCGCAGCTGACCGCGGTACGCGCCCCGACGTTGCTCATCGTCGGTGCGCGGGACGATCTGGTCCTCGAGCTGAACCGGCAGGCCCAGGCCCGACTGCTGGGCTGCGAGAACCGGCTGGCGATCGTCCCGGGCGCCACGCACCTGTTCGCCGAGCCGGGTGCCCTGGAGCAGGCGGCCGCGCTCGCGCGTGACTGGTTCGTCGATCACCTGGCGTTGGCCGGCCATCCCGGTCGCGCCTGACCGGGTACTGACCTGCCCTCCGCGCGACGCCGGGCGATGCGTGCCCACCCGGGCGACACTCTGGTGGTCCACCGTCACACCACCCGGCAGCCGGATCGACTCGGCGAGATCTTCGAGGTGCGCTCGGTGGCGGGGGATCCGCCGTTTGCGGTCCGCTGGTCCGGCACGGGGCACGTCAGCTTCGTCTACCCGGGTCCGGATGCCGAGATCCGTCACCGCGACGAGGAGGCATGCGGCGGGGCCGGCTGAGCGGACCGGATCAGGCCTGGTCGACGACCCGCCCCGCATCGAGGGCGAGGATGCGGTCGGCGAGAACCTCGGCGTCCGTGGGATCGTGCGTGACGATGAGCACCGGAGCCGCCAGCGTCGGTAGCACATTATGCAGGAAGGACCTGACCTCGCGGCGGGTCGCGGTGTCGAGCGCGGCGAGCGGTTCGTCGAGCAGCAGCAGTCCGGGCCCTGATGCCAGCGCCCGCGCGAGCGCCACCCGTTGCCCCTGGCCGCCGGACAGGGCATCCGGTCGCCGGTCGCCGAGATGGCCGATCCCGAACCGTTCCAGCCAGGTGTCCGCGGACGCCCGGGCGTGCCGCCGGCCCTGACCGAGGCGGGCCCGCAGGCCGAAGGCGATGTTGTCGCGGGCCCGCAGGTGTGGGAACAGCAGGTAGTCCTGGAAGACCATGCCGACCGGCCGCTGTTCGGACGGGACGAAGCGGTGCTCGGCCGGGTCGTCGAGAACCTCGCCGGCGAGGGTGATCCGGCCCTCGTCGAGCGGGAGGAGACCGGCCAGGGCCCGCAGCAGCGTGCTCTTGCCCGCCCCGCTGCGGCCGAGGACGGCGACCGTCTCCCCCCGTGCCACGCTGACCTCGACGTCGAGCACGAACTGGCCCCGTCGCACCGTCATCAGCGCGCTGAGCCCGCCTGACGCCGGATCCAGGCCGGGGGCGGAGGGCGCCGCCCGCGCCGAATCTCCGGTGACGGTGTTCACGGGATGCCCTGTGTTCACGGGATGCTCCGCTCGAGCGCATCGGGGGCGCCGTCACGCGTTCCCCGGTTGCGTAAAATTCGCCGGGTGCCGGGGAACCACCGGCCCCGCAGCGCCACCAGAACCCCGACGCAGACCGCGAGCAGTACGAGTGACAGCGCGATGGCGGTGTCCGAGTCCGTCTCCAGCGCCAGGTAGACCGCGAGCGGCGTGGTCCGGGTGGTCCCGGGGAAGTTGCCGGCGAACGTGATCGTGGCCCCGAACTCGCCGAGGGCGCGGGCCCAGCACAGCGCCGCGCCGGCGGCCACCGCCGGCGCCGTCATCGGCATGGTGACTCGGCGAAACGTCATCCACGGCCCGGCGCCGAGGGTGGCGGCGGCGTCCTCGAACCGCCGATCGGCGCTGTTCAGCGCGCCCTCGACGGACACGACGAGGAACGGCATGGCCACGAAGGTCTGCGCGATCACCACGCCGACGCTGGTGAACGGGATGGTGATGCCGAACCAGCCATCGAGGTACTGGCCGACGATGCCGCGCCGACCCAGTACCAGAAGTAGGGCCACGCCGCCGACCACTGGCGGCAGCACGAGCGGGAGGGTGACCAGGGCACGCAGCAGAGACCGGCCGGGAAAACGCGTGCGGGCCAGCAGCCAGGCCAGGGGGACACCGAACAGCAGCGACAGCACGGTCGTGGCGGTGGCCGTCTCCACCGACAGGAGGAGGGCCTGCCGGACCGCGATCTCGGTGAGCAGATCGGGCAGGGCGGACCAGGGAGCGCGGACGAGCAGGCCGACGAGCGGCAGGAGCAGGAACAGGCCAGCGATCCCGGCCGGCACCAGCAGCGCCCAGGACATCCGGCGGCGCGTTTCCCGGCGAACCGTGCGGCGTGGATGTCCGCCGGTCCGCGGGTCACCCGGCCGGGGTGCCCGATCGCGCGGGCCGAACCGGCCGCGCGGGCCGAACCGGCCGCGCGGGCCGACGGCCCGTTGCTCCGGCTGACCCCCTCGAAGGAGCGAACCGCCGCGGGTCGACACGGCGGGCAGGCCCTTCTCGCTGATCGGGGTCAACGACGCTCGGGAAGCTCGATGACGACGTTGGTCGACTTCACCGCGCCGACCGCGAGGACGCCGGCTTCCAGCCCGAGTTCGTCGGCGGCCTCCCGGCTCATGAGCGAGACCAGGCGATGCGGGCCGGCCTGGATCTCGACCTGGGCCATCACCGTGTCGCGCACCACGCGGGTGATAATCCCGGGGAAGCGGTTACGCGCGGATTCGGCGACGACCGGCGTCTGGGCGGCGGTCTGCTCGGTCGCCAGATCCTTGGCGAATCCGGCCAGGGTGCCGCCTTCGATCGCCCGGCGGCCGGCGTCGTCCAGGACGGTTGGCAGTCGGCCGCTGTCCGCCCACCGGCGGATGGTGTCGTCGCTGACACCGAGCAGCGCGGCGGCCTCGCTGATCCGGAATCTCGGCATGGGGTGATCGTACCCGCATCTTCGGGGGAGCTGCGACGCATGATCCGAAATTACGGAGAAATCACAGAGAAATATCCGCTCCTGCGGGTCGGGCGGCGAGGTGGTCGGATTGACGGGACCGTGTCCTCGACCGACCCGATGTCGGCCGGATGACCGGTTGGCGCATCACGATCCGGTCCGGCGGGGCACGATGCGGAGGTTGCCCTTCTCGGCCCGACTCGCCCCCTGCCCGACTCGCCACTCCTGGAGCACCCGTGACACCGCTCGCTTCCAAACCGACCGCCACCACGTCCTACGGTGACCCGGTCGCCGGCCCCGTGCGGATCAACGCGCGCGCGCTGCTCGTGGCGGGTGATCGGGTGCTGCTCGCCAACGAGCGTGGCCAGAAGTCGTTCCACTTGCCGGGAGGCCGGGTTGAGCCGGGGGAGACCGTGCAGGCGGCGCTGCGCCGGCTGCTGAACGAGCAGGCCGGTATCGAACTGGACTACCTGACGTTCGTGGGCGGCATCGAGAGCATCTCGATCGAACGCGGTGGGCGGACGGGGGTGCTCGACGTCGTCTTCGCCGCTGACCGGTCGTGGGGCGCCGACTTCGGGAGCAGGCTGAATGATCTCGACATCGTCTCGGTGTCCCTTGGGAGCCTGCTCGACCTGGAACTAAGGCCCGCCGACCTGCGCCGACTGGTCCCCGCCTGGCTCACTAACACCCGTCCGGCCTGGTACGGGTCGGCCAGCCGCTGACCGTAGGCGCGCATCCTCACCTTCGCACGGTTGACCTCATCTCGACTTCAGGTTCTAGCGTTCCACGCCCGCACGCCCGCACGCCTGCGGGTCGGAATGCGGTCGGATGCAGGAGCCAGGCGACCCCCGCCACAGCCCCGTGACAGGCCCGATCCGGTGACGAACCGCCCTGGCCCCGGATCCCCTTGGGTACATTCGCCCGGTGTTCTCTCGACGCCGACCCTGGCCGTCGCGGTCCGCATCGGGCGCTGCATCGCGCGATGGTCACCGCTGTTTCCGTCGTCACCGCCGGACGGGGTGACAACGGCATGGTCGTCATCGGGGTGACGGGTCACCGCGGGCTCTCCGGCGGGCAAGCCGAATACACGGCCGGCGAGATGCGCCGGGTGCTGGCGCCTCTCGCCGCGGCCGGGTTGACCGGGATCAGCTGCCTGGCCGAGGGAGCAGACACCATCTTCGCCGACGTGGTCCTCGAACTTGGGGGCCGGCTCATCGTCATGATACCCGCGGCCGGTTACCGGGACTTTCAACCCGCTACGCATCGGCGCAACTACGACCGGCTGCTCGGCCGCGCCACCGAGATACGCAGCCAGGACCGGGCGAAGCCCGATCTGCCCAGCCTGATGTCGGCGAGCCGCCTTCTGGTCGACGCATCCGACCGGGTTCTCGCGGTGTGGGACGGTCTGCCGGCGCGTGGCTTCGGGGGGACGGCGGACGTCGTCTCCTACGCGCGCTGGCGACGCAAACCCCTCCAGATCATCTGGCCCGACGGTGCCGTACGGGCGGGGGCGACCTCCGTCGCCGGCTCGGGCGAACGACAGCGGTAACCGGCGGAGGTCGCCGCGGGGCCTGGGCTACCGCGGGGCCAACGTCACGACGTCCACCTGCACCGGGGCGAGACTCCTCCTGGCCGGAGCCGTCGTGGCCGGTGGCCGGGTCGTTGCCGGCCGGGTCGTTGCCGGCCGGGTCGTTGCCGGCCGGGTCGGGGGCTTGGTCGCCGTGGACGTCACGGAAGCTGCGCTGGCGGTCGTTGCCGCGCGGGTGGTCCGGCCACCGGTGGCCGGGGTGCCGGTGGTCGGGGTGCGGGTGGTCGGGGTCCTGGCCTCGATCGGCCCGGCGGCCACTCCTGCCGCCGCTGCGGACGGCCTGGTCGGCACCGGCGGGGCGGCGGCGAGAACGGGCGGTGCCTGGTGCGCAGGCGGGGAGGCCGCCGACGCCGGGCCGCCGGAGGAGCGCCCGGGCGGCGCGGACCTGCCACCCGCCGCGAGGCGCAGGGTGTTCAGAGCGAAGTCCTCCGCCGCCAGGTCGTTCTGCTGTTCCTCTTCGGTCGGGCCGAGGACGGATCCGCCGCCGGGGGCGCTGGGCCCACCTGAGCCGGGTTCGTCCACGGCGAGCTCCTCCGTGGCGGGGCTGCCTGACGCGGCGGGCCGGGGGGCGGCTGGTGTCCGCACGGGCGGGCGGCCCTCGCGGGATCCGGACCGGCCGCTGCTCGGAGTGTCCACGGTGCCGCCGTCGTCCGGCTGTGACTCGTGCAACGGAGCACGCGCACCCGTGGTCACGTCGTCGGGCGAGGAGTTGAGCCCCGCAGCGGTGGCTGCGGCGGCCACAGCGGCCACCGCGGCCACCGCGAATGCGGCGACCGGGCGCATCCGGGACCGGCGAGCACGAACGAGCGGGTCCGCCGGCAGGCGTTCCACCCGTGGCTCGGCCGCCCGCCTCGCTGATGTGGATCTCACCGATGCCGCTCGCCCGGAGTCCGCTCGCCCGGAATCCGGACGCGGGGAGGCCTCCCGGCGCTCCGGCGGTGGCAGTGTCGGGGTCGGGGGCAGTGTCGGGGTCGGGGGCAGTGTCGGGGTCGGTGGCAGTGTCGGGGGCGGTGGCAGTGTCGGGGGCGGCGGCAGTGTCGGGAGCGGCGGCAGTGTCGGGAGCGGCGGCAGCGCCCGGGCGGCCATCGGGTCCGGGACACTCCCGGTGGGGCTCGGTGCCCGCCGACCGGTGCTGTGCCGCCCGCCCGTGGCCGTCCTGAGGGGAGCCTTTCCGGGGGGAGCCGTCCGGGTCGGTGGTCGAGGATCGGTAGGCTCAGGCCGCGGATCCGCGCCTGTCGTCGCGGCGCCCGCCCGCCCGCCGTGAGCCGTGGCGGCCTGTCGGCCACGGCCCCACGCCGCTCGGGTCGACCGCGGCTTCGATCCGGCGAGCAGCGCCAGCAGTTCGGTGGTATCGGGCAGAGAGGCCCCATCGGCCTGTCGCACACGGGCGAGCGCTCGCCGCACCCCCTCGCCGATGGGAGCCGTGTGCTCCGACCGGTCGGCGCGGCGTCGTCCGGCCCGGGCCGCGGGTTCGACAGACCCGCTGGGCTTTCCCGTCGCGGCCAGATCGACGATCCCGGCCCACGCGACGATGTCAGCGGCGGGGCCCTCCCAGCCACCCGCCGCGGGACCGTAGCCATAGCCGGGCACATAGCCGGGGCTGCTGGGGGGAGGCCACAGGTGGCCGGAGCGCCCGGCGACGATGTGCGGCGTCCCGGGCGCCGTCCCGCCGGCCGAGCCGGCCGCGGGGGACAGCAGCAGTGGCCGCAGGGCCGCCGCGACACCCAGGTCTACCAGCCGCGGCCCGGTAACGGAGAGCACGACATCCGTTGCCGTCAGGTCGCCGAGTGCGCCGACCGTGCGGTGCGCCGCATCGATGGTCTCCAACAGGGTCCGGGCAAGGCGGTCGATCTCGTCCGAGGACAGCGGTCCGCGTTCGGTGAGCTCGCGGGCCAGGGTCGGGCCCCCGACGAACTCCGTGACCATGTAGGGCCGCTCGGCGGCGGGCGCGGCGTCGAGCACGCCGCAGGTGTGTGCCCCGGCCAGCACGCGAGCGCGGTCGATCGCCGCCGCGAACCGGGCCCGCATGTCCGCGCGCAGGGCGTCGCCCGGGTGCAGCGCGCGGACCGCGACCTGCGCGCCTCCGACCGCACGGCTCAGATAGACGATGCCGGTGATGCCGGCGTCCAGCCGACCGAGCAGCTGGTAGGGCCCGAGTGAGGTGGGCTCGCCAACGGCGAGCGGCGCGACGTGACGAGGTAGCCGAGCGGTCATGGTGATAATGCCCCGAATGCGGCTCGTGGACGGTCAGCGGCGTTTATTCTCTCCGACGGTAGCTACTCCAGTCGTGTCCGTGAAGACCGCTACGCCTCCTTCTTCGCCCTTCTTCGCATCCGCAGCGAATTCGGCATCCGCCGTGACGTCGGCGGGCACGGGGCACGAGCGCAGTGATCATCGTCGGCGGAACATCGCCCGGCTGTTCCCCGGTCGGCTACGTCCCGGCCGACCGATCATTGGTCGGTTGGCGGCTCCGGCGCGTACGCGACGGCGATCCCGTCGAGAAGCCATTTCAGCGCCTGCTCGAAGCGCGGCGCCGTGTATCCGCAGCCGAGGGCGGCGATGGCGCGCAGCCGTGGGTACTCCTTCTCGGCGGTCTGTGCGTCCTCGGCGCTCTGCGCGCGGTTGAGGACCTGGGCGTCAAGGACCTGGACGGAGAAAACCGGTTGCGCCGTCGGGACACCGGGGCGATTCTGGGCGTCGGCCGCCGGAGGCCGTCGGCGGTCGAAATCCTCTCGGTCGCCGAGTTCGCGCAGCGTGCAGCCGACCACCAGATCATTAAGCGAGTGGATGATGCGCAGCTGGTCCTGCGGATCATCGGTGATCTTCGAGGCGACGGTCAGGCACTGCTCGATGTGCCGCAGCTTGTTGGGACCGAAACCCCGGCGGATGCCGATCCGAAGGGCCCAGGGATGTTCCTGGAAGGACCGCCTCGCGCGCCGGGCGATCTGGGTGAGGCCGTCCCGCCAGTCCTCGGGAATCTCGTCCAGCAGATGCCCGGCCAGGAACGCGTCCCACATCAGGCCGGTCAGTTCGTCCTTGTCCCGGACGTGGTGGTAAAGCGTCATCGTCCCGACGCCCAGATGTGCGGCGATCCGCCGCATCGACACCGCCGCGAGCCCCTCCGCGTCGGCGATCTCCATCGCGGCCAGGGCCAGCCGTTCACCGCTCAGGGGCGTCCGGCATCCCGGTGGGGTGGACACCCGTGCCATCGGCTTCCCCGGGGGCCGCCCCGGGGCCGCACTCGGCGGCGCCGCCATCGCCACTCACCTCCTGGCAGGACGCCTCCTGGCAGGAGGCACGGGCTGCCATTTTGGCGTTGGTACATCGTACGGCGTAGGGTTGGCCCAGCGTTCGTACGGTGTACGAAGGCTGGAGCTGTACGAAGGCTGGAGCTTGGAGGTATTCGGGTGAGGGCAGATTCGGACGAGGGTGGTTCGGGTGAGGGTGGTGCCGTGGTCGGCAGGACCGCCGGTACCGGGGCGGGCGCCTCGCCGGAAGGTGGCGCACCGCCGGGCCGGCGGATTCCGGGCTGGGCCGTGCTGGCCGTCTGCTGCCTGGCCCAGTTCATGGTCGTTCTGGACATTTCGATCGTGAACGTCGCGCTGCCGTCGATGCAGACCGATCTCGGGATGACGGCGAGCGGCCTGCAGTGGGTGGTCAACGCCTATACGATCGCGTTCGCGGGTCTGCTGCTCTTCGGCGGCCGGGCGGCGGATCTGTTCGGTCGCCGCCGGGTGTTCGTGGCCGGGCTGGCGCTGTTCACCCTGGCGAGCCTCGGCGGTGGTTTTGCGCGGACCGAGGCGCAGCTCATCGTCGCCCGGGCCGTGCAGGGGCTGGGCGGGGCCGTGCTCGCCCCGGCGACGCTGACCCTGTTGATGACCTCCTTCGCCGAGGGGCGGGAGCGGACCCGGGCGTTGGGCGCGTGGGGCGCCACCGCGGCCAGCGGCGGGGCGCTTGGCGCGATCGTCGGCGGTGCGCTGACCGAGGTCGCGAACTGGCGGTGGGTGCTGTTCGTCAACGTGCCGATCGGCGTGGCGCTCCTCGTGGCCGCCCGGCTCGTGCTCGTCGAGTCGCGGGGCCAACTGAGCCGGCTGCGTGATCTCGACATTCCCGGCACGGTGACCGTCACCGGGGGTCTGGTGCTGTCGGTCTACGTCATCGTCCGCACCGAGAGTTCCTCCTGGACGTCCCCGGTCACACTCGGGATGCTGGCCGGGGCGGTAGTGCTTCTTGCCGCGTTCGTGGCCGTCGAGGTCACGACCCCCGCCCCGCTGGTGCCGCTGAGCGTCTTCCGCTACCCCGGGCTCGCCGCGGCGAACTCGGTCGCAGCCTTCCTCGGCGCCGCTATGTTCACGATCTTCTTTTTCCTTACCCTCTTCCTCCAGCAGGTTCAGGGTTACAGCCCGCTGCGCGCCGGGGTGGCCATGCTCCCGATGCCGCTCATGATCATCGTTGCCTCGCGGATTGTCACCCGGATGATCGGGCGGCTCGGTCCGCGGCCGATCATCGTGTTCGGTCTCGTGAGCGGAACGGCGGGTCTGCTCTGGATGTCGACGATCACCCGGGACGGCTCGTACTGGGTGCACGTGTTCGGCCCGGTCCTGATCGTCGGGCTGGGGGTGGGGTCTATCATGGTCGCGATGGTCGCTGCGGCCACGGCGGGCGTGCCGATGCGCCTGGCGGGCCTCGCGTCGGGTCTGATCAACACCAGCCGCCAGATCGGCGCGGCGATCGGCCTCGCCGCGGTGTCGACGATCGCGACCAGGCATACCGACGGCCGCCTCAGGCACGGGGCCGCGCGGCTTGACGCGCTGGCCTCCGGCTACTCCCTCGGGCTGTTCATCGGCGGCTGCGTCCTCGCGGTCGGGATCCTGGCCGCGCTGCTGCTGCCCCGTGTCCGGCGGCCCGAGCCGGAGCCGCCCCTCGGCGCGACGGAGAAGACCGCGTCCGGGGCCTCGGATGACGAGGACCAGGCACTCGCGGAGATCTGATCCATTTCTATCAGCCGTGCGGACATCAGATCGCGGATCCGCGCAGCAGCCCGACGAGCTCACTGCCCGCGCGTAGCTCCCCGTCCGGGCCGAAGACCTCGACGCGACCGATCGCCCGGCCGTGGCCCGCGTGCAGGGTACGCACCCGGAACAGATGCCAGTCCCGGACGTCCAGGTCGTCGTAGAAGGTCACATTCTGCGATAGGACAGCGACTGCCAGGCGCTTGGTGGGGGTCAGGCCGGTGACGGCCAGCAGGTCGGACAGCGGCAGCAACTCGCAGCTGTGCGCGATGAACGCCCTCCACAGGGACCGGTCCTCCGGCGCCTCGGGGATGCGCTGCCATTGGTCCAGCTGATGGGTGTCCGCTCGGGGAAGCACCCGAACTTCCCAGGGCATCATCGGACGGTCAAGGGGGCTGGCGTGCTGCGGGCCGAGGAAGTCGGACTCGGTGGAGCGCAGGCGCAGGAAGTCCGGCTCCGGGGAACGGAGCATCACGTCCGCCCGGCAGATCTGCAACGAGTCCTGCCGGAAGGTCAGGGCCAGGGAGTCGATCGACCGCCCGTGGGCCAGCCGCTCGACGTCGATCCAGACCGGTTGGCGGCAGTCGCCGGGGCGCATGAACACCGTTTGCAGGCTGTGCGTGATCTTGTTGGGGGTCATGCGCTCGGCGAGAACGATCTGCTGGCCGAGCAGCTGCGCCCCGAGGACGCCGCCGTGTGTGCTGGGCAGGCATCGGGCCGGCACCGGCGGAACATCCCCGCCGAGGTCGAGAACTGCCAGTAGTTCACTCAGAGTGCACTGGCCGGGCGCCGGCACCGCATCGACCTGATCCTGCGTGCTTGCCCGTTGCTTGGGGGCCTCGCCGGCTCGTGCGTCCGTTGTCTCCGCGGATTGTGTACCCACAGCGCACCCTTCCCGTGGACGCTCGCCAGGTGCGGATGCCGCGGACGCCCGCGCTGGACGCCCGCGCTGGACGTCCAGGTCGGGGGACCGCGACCGGTCGCTGCACTCTCTGGCGAACTGCCACACGTGGATCATGACTCCGCCCGGCGCGGAGCCTCGCGGCAAATATCGACCTGTTCGCCGCTGACCGCTGGCCGCAGTGGCGCACGCCACGTTCCATCGAGCCCATATGACCGATAAAAGGTGCTCCTTATCGGTCTGCTCGCCGATTTCGGACTGTTCCCGATCTCAGACTGCTCTGGAATCTGCTTCGAATCCCCCGTAGGGACGGGTGATGATCTCCATGCCGTGACCGGCCGGGTCCAGGAAGTACAACCCGCGTCCGCCGTCATTATGATTGATCTCGCCCGGGTGCTTGCGCTGCGGATCCGCATAGTAGGTGATCCCGGCCCGTTGGATCCGCTCGAACGCCGCGTCGAACTCCTCCTCGGAGATCAGGAACGCGTAGTGCTGCGCAGTGATCGACCCAACCGGGGCGGTGGCGAAGTCCAAGGTGACACCGTTTGCGGTGACGACTGGGATGAACGGCCCCCACGCGGCGCCGACCTCGAGATCCAGGATATCCGCCAGAAACTCGGCCGATTCCCGGTTATTCCGGGCATGCACAATAGTATGATTCAGTTCGACTGGCATATGGAACTTCTCCGTAAGTCGCTTGGTCTGTAAGGCGCTTTGTTCGCGAGTCGCTCTGTCGGCATCTCCATGGCCTCGTGGTCCTCGGTGGAGATGCCGGGAATGCCCGGATTCGGAATGTCGTAGTCCGCGAAGACGACGGGGAGCCGGCCCACCACCTGGTTATCCCATCCGGTCCTCGCCGTCTACCCGATCCTCGTGCTGCCGGCGGCGCTCGTGGGGCGGGTCACGCTCATCCGGATCAAGCACCCGTCCCCGGACGAGGGAATCGACGTGCAGCGTCACCGCGTCCCGGGTGACGTCGAGCGGAGCGACGACGAACCGACCGATCGGCAGGTAGACGCCGTCGGGTCGGGAGTCCCAGCTGTGCAGCCCCACCCACCAGCGGTCCCGCGCGTCGGTGAAGGCATGGGCCCCGCTCGGTCCGAAGCCGACCTTTCCCCCGGTCAGCATCGGTTCGCCCGCCGGCAGGCAGGGCCCGAGCGGCCCTTTGCACGACGCGGTCGCCACCACCTGCCGTCCACCGAGCGACGACGCGGCCGAATAGAGCAGATGGTGACGCCCGCGGGCTGAGATCATCGATGGTGCCGAGATCCGCCCCTGCTGCCAGGACAGGCTCGGGCGGAGCATGACGGCGGGTTCGCCGGTGAGCACGAGTCCGTCGGACCGCAGCCGCGCCGCCCACAGGGTGGGCGGCGCGCCGTGGTTCCGGTCCGAGCCGCCGCCCGCACCGGGGCTTGCCCAGGCCAGGTAGGCGCGTCCGGCTTCGTCAACGAAGGGACTCGGATCCGAGCTGCCGCCGTCCGCGGTCTGGCAGATGAAGGGCGCGAGGGAGGTGTCGACGAACGGACCGTCGGCGGAGTCGGCGGTCGCCGCGGAGATACAGCGGACGCCGAGGCCACGCACGGCCGTCGCGTAGTACATGACGAACCCGTGGCCGAAGGCGCCGACGGCAGCCGGGCCGAGGCCGCCCGCGGGGTCGGCCCAGGGCGGCAGGGCGCGCAGCGCGGCCGGCTCGATCGTCCAGCTCCGGCGGTCCCGGCTGGAGAGCACGTCAACGGTGCCGGGGGAGTCCGGGTCCACACCGAAGGCATAGGTTGTCCGGTTGCGGGTGATCAGGGACGGGGCTGAGAACTCGATCCCGGGGACGAGGACGGCCCGGGAACCCGGGCCCGGACCGGACCTGGCAAGGTACAACCCGCCTAGGACGATGATGATGACGACCACGGCGGGCTGGCGCCGGACGAAGTCGATCAGACCCTGAGCGAGCCCGGCGCCCTTCTCTCCGGCCATCCCGCCACCATCCTCAGGGCAAGTATCTGAGTAAGCATCTAATGGCAGAGTGTATTCGCGGTCAGCTCGACCTCACCGGACGCGGGTCGGTGCCGGTTCGGTCGGTGCCGGTTCCACCTGCGCCGGCTCGGCGGACAGCTTGTGCAGCAGAGCGGCACTGCGGGCGTTCACCCCGACCAGGTTCACCTGCGTGCCGCGTTCGCGGTACTTCGCGCGCACGTCGTCGAGGGCGGTGACCGCCGCCGAGTCGAGAAGGTGGGCCTCCGAGAGGTCGATGACCACCCGTTCGGGGTCGCACGCGTAGTCGAAGGCGTTCACCAGATCACTGGTCGATGCGAAGAACAGCGTGCCCTGGACGACGTAGATCCTCTCCCGGCCCTCCGGGTCGAGCACGCTGGTCACCAGCGCCAGGTTCGCGGCCCGGCGGGTGAACAGCAACGCGGCCAGCATGACGCCCACCCCGACGCCGTAGGCGAGGTTGTGGGTGGGCACCACGACGGCGACGGTCGCCACCATGACCGCGGTCTCGCCGCGGGGCATCCGGCGCAGCGTCGAGGGCTGGATGCTGCGCCACTCGAAGGTCATGACCGACACCAGGATCATCACCGCGACCAGCGCCGACATCGGGATGACCCGCACGAGGTCGCGCAGCGGGACGACCAGCATGAGCAGGAAACCGCCGGCGGCGAAGGTCGACAGCCGGCCCCGCCCGCCCGAGTTGACGTTCACCATCGTCTGGCCGATCATGGCGCAGCCGCCCATCCCGCCGAAGAACCCGTTGACGATGTTGGCGACACCCAGGCCCCAGGATTCGCGGTTCGGGTCATGCGTGGTGTCGGTCAACCGGTCCACGATCTGCGCGGTCAGCAGCGTCTCCACCAAGCCGACGGCGGTGAGCGCCACCACGTACGGGGCGATGATCCGCAGTGTCTCCCAGGTCAGCGGCACGTCGGGCACACCGGGGACGGGCAGTGAGCTCGGCAGCCGGCCCTCGTCGCCGACGGTAGGGACGGAGATGTCGAAACCGGCGGTGACGAGGGTGAGGACCGCCACCGCCACGAGCGGCGGCGGGACCGCTCTGGTCAGGCGGGGGAGAGCCAGCAGGATAGCGAGGCCCGCGGCGACGAGGGCGTAGACCTGCCACGACTTGCCGATCACGTGCGGCATCTGCGCGGTGAAGATGAGGATGGCCAGCGCGTTGACGAAGCCGATCATCGCGCTCTGCGGGACGAACCGCATCAACCGTGCCACCCCGAGCCGGCCGAGCACAAACATCAGCAGGCCCACCCCGATGGTCGTCGCCAGCAGGTAGTTCAGGCCGTGATCGCGGACCAGGGGGGCGGCGACGAGGGCCATGGAGCCTGCCGCCGCCGAGATCATCGCCGGGCGTCCGCCGGTGAACGCGATGACCACCGAGATGGTGAACGACGCGAACAGACCGACCTTCGGATCGACCCCCGCCACCACGGAGAAGGAGATCGTCTCCGGGATCAGCGCGAGCGCGGTCACCAGGCCGGCGAGCAGTTCCACCCGGATGTGACGAACTCCCGGCCAGCGGCCGGTGCGGCGGCGGGAGTACCAGGGGCCGCTGGGGGCCGTCCGGCGAACGGAGCCCCCGGCGTCGGCGGCCTCTCGGGCGGTTACATCAGGCACGGCGGCGGCCTCCCCTGCCCTGCGACGAGGGGGCTGCCTTCCCCGAGTCCGGTTAGTCCCACCCGACTATACAAAGCCGGTTTCGTCGTGACAGTAGGTGGGTTCGCCGGTCAGGCCCGAGGCGCGCCGAGGCGTACCAGATCGCGCTGCATCTGGTCGATCTCCATTGACTGGGCGAGCACCATCGCCCTGGCCATCGCCCGTACCCGGTCCTCACCGGCGTGCATCGCCGCGTACTGGGCCATGGCCAGCCCCCCCTGATGGTGGTGCACCATCAGGGTAAGGAAGAGGACGTCGAGGTCATGGCCCCGGATCGAGGCCAGCCGTTGCAGTTCGGCGGGGGTCGCCATGCCCGGCATGCGCGCGGTGTCCCGCGGGTCGCTGGACGCGTCCTGCGCCGCACCCCCGGCCAGGCCCGGCAGGTCCATGCCGGGCATGGCGGCGCCAGGCCCGGCATGACCGTCATGCCCGCCCGAGGCGCCGTTGACGGTGCGGGAGTCCCGCATCCACCGCATCGGTGTCCCGGAGGTGGACTGGGGCCGCCCCCATCCGGACAGCCATGAGGACATGATGCCGATCTCGCGTTGCTGGGTCAGCGCGATGTCCTGGGCCACGCTGCGGGTGTCCTGGTCACCGCCGTGACTGAACTCGATCATGGCCATCTGCACGGCCTGGGCGTGATGCTCGGACATGTCCCGGGCGAAGCCGACATCGACCGACCCCTCGTCCGGTGACCGGCTGGCGAGGTTGCCCAGCGCCGCGCCGGCCGCCAGCAGGCCGGCCAGCACGGCGAGCACCATCGGCGTCCACCACAGCCGGCTTCGGGCCCAGCGGCGCCGCGGCCGCGCGTCACTCCCGCGCGCCGCATCGCCATCGCTGGCCGGCGGGTCGTTGCCGGCTGGCCGGTTGTCGTCCGTCGTCGTCATGATCCCCTCGGCTGGGCGGGTGGGTTGCCCGGGCAGGTGGTCAAACGTGCAGGTGGGAGTTGAAGACGAACGTCCGCTTGCCCACCTGCACGCGGGTGCCGGGGATCAGGGGAGCCGGCTGGTGCGGGCTCAGCGGCGTCCACACGGTCGCCTCCGGCGGGGCGATGTAGGTGCCGTTCGCCGAACCCTGGTCGGTGATGACCGCGTCCCAACCGTTGAGGGTGATGACGGCATGCACCCGGGAGACGGCGCTCTCACCGTCCTCGACCGGCAGCGCCCGTGCCTTCCCGGCCCGGACCGCATCGTCGCGGTCCGGCTGGCGGCCGATCACCAGGTCCATGTCGACGTTCATGGTCTGGCCGTCGTCGAAGACGAGGACGCCGACGGGCGGCCGGGGACCCCAGACCGTGCGGGTGTTCTGCTGGGCGAGCGACAGGCCGCACTCGGAGCAGTACGGCGCCTGCGGGTGGTTGAAGTGGCCGTTGGCGCACAGCACACCCTCGACCTGAGGCTCGCCGCTGCTCGGCAGCATCGTCGGTGCCTCGTCGTCCTCGATGAGGTCGGAGACGGTGAAGCTCTGGCCCGGGAGCTGGGTCAGGGCGTCGTGCTCGTCGTCGGTGAGGTCGTCGCCCAGACCGTCGGAGAGGCCCTCGCGGTGGCCGACGGGCCCGGCGTGGCCGTGCCTGCCACCCAGATCGCTCCCGGCACGCGGGACCGAGTCACGCTGGGCCAGCTCGGTGGGCGGATCTTCGTCGAGCTCGTCGAGCTCGTCGAGGTCGGCCGCCTGCGTCGGTTCGGCGGCGGCGCGGCGTCGATGGGCCTCCTCCTCCTTGCTGAGCAGGGGGGCGAGCGCCGGCGGGGTGGTCGGCATCGGATCGGGGGCGCGGGTTCCCGGCGTGGGGATGGGCGCGGCGCCGGTCATCGGCTCCCGGACCGGATCGAATCCGGCGAGCAGCTGCTCGGCGGAGGCCTTCGGCGCGGGCAGCGACGGCGTGTCGCTGAGCAGCAGACTCACCCCGATCCCGGGCACGGCCCCGATGCGCAGGTCAAGCGGGAAACCGAGATCGCCGAGCCCGCCGGGGAAACCCGTCGGCCCGACCAGGCCGGTGGGGCCGACGTCGATCCGGCTGATCTCGGTGGGCAGTAGCCGGTCGACCCACGTGGCCGAGTCGACGCCGGAGAGCGTCACTCCGCAGCTGCCCGTCGCGACGACGTCCATCGCCCCGTGGACCAGCGCGGCGACCCGGTCATTGACCGTGGTCAGCAGGCTGAAGTCGGGCACCCGATCCGGATCGGCATCGGCCAGCAGCCCCGCGACCCGACGCACCAGCCGGCGACCCATGGTCGACGCGGTGGCGCCCACCTCGGCAGCGACCTCGGCGCACAGCGCCAGCAGCCTGGTGGTCGTCTCGGCCGTCTCCGCCCGGCCGGCACAGGCGACGATGAGTGCGCCGGGCAGCCGGACGACCACTCCCGTCCGATCTCCGCGCCCGGATTCCACGACCACCCGGAAACGGTCCAGTCCCGCCATGACCTCGCCCCTCGTATCCCGCACCCCGGAGGATCCCGACCTTGAAGGATCCCGCATTCCGAACATCGGTGCCGATCTTCAGGCTATCGGCTCCGGTGCGTGTCCTCGCCGCCTATCCTGCCGTGCCGCGCCGGCACCGGAAACCGCCTGTGGTCACCGCGCACCTGTGGTCACCGCGTACCTGTGGTCACCGCGCACCTGTCCTCGGGTCGGTCACCCCAGCGCGCGGTCGAGATGGATCGCGGCACTGATCAGGGCGAGGTGGGTGAACGCCTGCGGGAAGTTGCCGAGCGCTTCCCCGGAGGAACCGATCTCCTCGGCGTAGAGCCCCACATGGTTGGCGTAGGTGAGCATCTTCTCGAAGACCATCCGGGCCTCGGCGACCCGACCGGCCCGGGTCAGTGCCTCCACGTACCAGAACGAGCACAGGTTGAAGGTGCCCTCGTCACCCGTGAGGCCGTCGCTGCCGTCCGCGGCGTACCGGCGCACCAGACTGTCGCTGACCAGGTCCCCGCTGAACCGTTCCAGGGTCGACAGGAACCGGGGGTCGGTGGGGCCGGAGAACTTCACCAGCGGCATGCACAGCAGGGATGCGTCCATCCGTGGTGAGCCGGGGAACTCCATGTAGGCGCCGCGGGCGGGGTTCCACGCCTCGTTCTGGACGAACCGGTAGGCCCGCCCGGCGTAGTCCTTCCATTCGTTCGTCGGCCCGGGCAGGCCGCGCTGGCGCGAGATCCGGCAGGCCCGTTCGAAGGCGACCCAGGTCATCACGGCCGAGTAGGTGAAGCGCTGGCGCCCACCCCGGGTCTCCCAGATGCCCTCGTCCGGTTCGTCCCAGTGCCTGGCCAGCCAGTCGAGCTGGCGGCCCAGCGCCTCCCAGAGCTGGAAGGAGATCGGGACCTGCTTGTTGTACAGGTACACCGAGTCCATCAGCTCGCCGTAGATGTCGAGCTGGAGCTGCGTGGCGGCGGCGTTGCCGATGCGCACCGGCTTCGAGCCGCGATAGCCGGACAGCTGGTCGAGGACCAGCTCGTCCAGGTCGGCGTTGCCGTCCACGCTGTAGAGCACGTAGAGCCCGCAGTGCTTGGGTGCCTCGTGACATCGCTGTTCGAGCCAGTCCATGAACGCCGCGGTCTCGTCGGTGAATCCGAGCGCCATCAGCGCGTACACCGTGAAGGCCGCGTCGCGGATCCAGGTGTAGCGGTAGTCCCAGTTGCGCACGCCGCCGAGCTCCTCGGGTAGCGAGGTGGTCGGCGCGGCCACCAGCGCCCCGGTGGGCCGGTAGACGAGCAGTTTGAGGACGAGAGCGCTGCGTAGCACCATCTCCCGCCACCGGCCGTGATAGCGCCCGCGCCGGATCCAGGCCTGCCAGTAGTTCAGCGTCCGGGTGAACAACGTCTCCGCCTCGCCGATGATCAATGGGCGGATGGTCGAGTTCCATTCGAGCACGATGTCGGCACACTCGCCCATCGCCAGCTCGAACTCGGCGACCACGGCCGTGGCCTCGACGCGCAGCGGCAGGGCCGTGCGCAGCACAAGGGTGCCGGCGGTCGACTCGAACACCGCGCCCGAACCAGGCACCAGGGTGACGGTGTGCGGGGCCCGGCCGTAGTCGAACCGGGGGTCGCAGCGCAGCCGGAACGTGGCGGTTCCACGCACCGCTCGGGCCTGGCGGACCACGACGTGCGGTGTCTCGGTGACGTCGCTGTCCACCGGGACCATGAAGTCGATGACCTCACCGACCGCGCGGGGGGCGAGGAAACGGGTCATCAGGATGTTCGAGTCGGGGAGGTAGAGCTGCCTGGCCCGGGAGTCCGGACAGTGGATACGGAACGATCCGCCACGGTCGGCGTCCAGCAGACTCGCGAAAACCGACGGCGCGTCGAAGCGCTGCGGGCAGTACCAGTCGATCGTGCCGTCCGTGGCGACCAGGGCCACGGTACGCAGGTCGCCGATGACCGCGTGCTCTTCGATGGGCGGATAGTCGGTGTCGGGCATTCGTGGGCTCCGCGAAGCGTGACCGGCCGAGGTCGGCCGTGGGGGTTGCGGACAGGGGGGAGGATGGACCGTGTCGCCGCGGCCCGCTAGGAGCCGCCCGCGTCCTCCGACCGCCGCCGGTCGCCACGCGATTCGGTGGCAACCAGGCGAAGGTAACCCGTGGCGGAGTCCACGGGACCATCACCGGGCATAAGCCACAGTGGCCGCGGCGAGCCGGTGAACGTGCGATGCCGGCGGTGGTTCGCGGCCACATCGGTGGCTACCAGGATCGTTGGCACCGGTTCACCGGTGCGAAACGGTGGTTCCCGGCGCGGGTGTGCGGGTGTTGCGGATGCGCCCTGGTGGGGTCTCGGCGCTCGGGCCCTCACAGTGGCCACCTACGATCACGCCATGGCCGCCCACCCGCCGATCGCCGAGGACGGTCGTGCCGCGTTGGTGATGTTCGCCCGGGGTGACCGGGTCTTCCCCGTTGACGACCTCGGTGGCGGGGTCTGGTCGCGGCGCGGCACGGTACTCGCCGTCCACCCGGCCGGCCGTCGCGAACCGGCCGGGAACGCCGACCCCGTGCGGGTCGAGTCGGCCCGCGGCGTGACCCCCGTCACGGCCCGAGCGACTGTGCTGTGGGACGACGGCACCGCGGAGGTGATGGCGGAGGACCAGCTGTGCCTCGTCTACGACCAGGAGGCACCCGTCGGTATCCGGGTCGTCACGCTGCCGATGGTCGAGCCGGTGGACGTGGTGCAGCACGGTGGCCACGTCGTGCTGGTCCTGCGCGACGGTCTACTGACACCCGCCGACGTGGAGATCCTGCGCGGCAAGCTGCGCTCGGTGCGTGCGGCGCTGGCCTCCACGCGGCCGGATCCGTCGTCCGTCGCCGAGCTGCGCCGCCGGGATCTCGACCTGCTGCGGGCCCTGATCGCCCAGCTGACCGGGGGATAGCCCGACACCGGGGGGACAAGCCCGGCTCGGTGCCGGATGGCTCAGGACGTCGAGTAGGGGCCGGGGCGCACCCCGGGGCCGTAGGCGTTGCCGTTCATGCCGGCTCGCGGCTGCTCGGTCATCGCCTGGCTGACCTTCGACGCGATCGCCTCCGTGAGCCGGATCGCCTGGGTCAGCGACAGGTTCAGCACGATCTCGCTGTCATCGGTCATCGCGAAGCGTACCGACACATCCGCCATGGTGGTTCCTCCCAGTCTCGGCCCGCCCGACACCCGTCTCCGGTGGTTGGAGGTCGGAGGGAGGCCCGTTTGGGCGCTCACTGCCGCACGGCCTCGGGGCATGGTGACCACCCCACCCTCTCGGATCGACTTCTCGAGCTGTACGCGACCCCCCCGTTCAAGGGCCAGGGCGGTGCTGCTAGTGGCATCCTGGTCCGACTCTTCGTGACCGTCCAACTTCGATAACCCCTGTCGCCGCGGCTGTCGCCGTTCCAGCTTGCCGATTCGTAATGGTTGCATCGCCTACGGTGGTGATGCCACGAATGGGGTGCGGAGCCGTGAGTCGGATCACGTTGAGGCGACGCCGTGGGGCCTCGTCGGGGGTCCACGGGTCGGCGCTGTGGGCCTGGTGTGGTGTCCTGTCAGATCCAGCCCGGGAACCACATCCGGGCGCGCCACGAGGAGTAGGGGATCACCTCGGCGGCCAGGATCGGGTAGAAGTACGCGAAGAGCAGCACGACGATGATCGTGTAGACCCCGACCGACAGCGCCCCGACCAGGCGGCGGGTCTCCGACGCCTCGCGCGGGCCGAGGACGAGCCCGGCCAGCGCCGTGATGGCGAGGACCAGGAACGGCAGCGACGGCAGCGCGTAGAAGAAGAACATCGTGCGGTTCGGGAACAGCAGCCACGGCACGAAGGCCGAGCCGAACCCGACCAGCACCAGGGCCGCCCGCCAGTCCCGCCGGGAGACCCACCAGGCGAGCATCGCGACCAGTGCCGCCGTGCCGACCCACCAGATCGCCGGGTTGCCCAGGGCGATGACCTCCCGGGAGCAGCCGGCCGGATCGTGGCAGCCCGAGGTCCCGTACGCCGGCGAGGAGTAGTAGTACGCGACCGGCCGCGCCATCACCAGCCAGCTCATCGGATGCGACGCGAAGGCGTGCCCCTCGTGGAGTCCCTCGTGGAACTTCAGCACCGCCATCTGGTACTTCCACCAGCCGTGCCACGCGGCGCCGAAACCGTTGCCGTAGTAGTGGCGGTAGTAGCCGCCGTCGGTGACGAACCAGCCGGTCCAGGTGGCGAGGAAGGTCACGATGGGGACGAGTACGAACGCGGCGAACCAGGCCGGGCTGTCCCGGCGCAGTGCTCCCAGCACGGGTCGGCGGGCTCCGCCGGTGCGCCGTGCTCCGATGTCCCACGCGAGGGCGAGCGCCGCGAAGCCGATGATCGTGTAGAGGGCGCTCCACTTCACCCCCATGGACAGTCCCAGGGCCGCTCCGCAGGCCAGCCGCCAGGGGCGGAACCCCAGCCGCGGCCCGTACATGTCGAGGAGGCGGTCGGCCCGGGTGGGCGGAGCCGTCGTGGTCGGGCCGCCGTCCGGGCCGGCGTCCGTACCGCCGTCCGGGCCGGCGGCCTCGTCCCCCAGGGGTGCTGAGCCGGGGCTGGAACCAACCGGTTCCAGCCGGTCGGCGAGCCGGCGGCGGCCGTCGTCCCGGTCGAGCAGCAGACAGGCCAGCGCTACGACGACGCCGGTCATCAGGAAGATGTCGAGGATCCCGATGCGGCTCTGCACGAACTCCAGCCCGTCGAGGGCGAGGAGCAGACCGGCGAAGCAGCCCAGGAGCGTGGAGCGGAACATCCGTCGGGCGGCGCGGGCGAGGACCAGGACGGCGAGCGTCCCGAACAGCGCGGACGAGAACCGCCAGCCGAGCTCCGGACTGCCGTGCGGGACCCCGGCACAGTCGGTATAGCCGAACAGGCCCTCGGAGGCGGCCATCAGCCATTTGCCGAACGGCGGATGGACGACGTAGGCCGGACCGGAACAGGTCGTCGAGTTGATCTCATACCCGGCCGTCAGCAGGCCCCAGGCGTCCTTGGTGTAGTAGACCTCGTCGAAGTAGATCCCGCGGGGCTCCGTGAGGTGCCAAAAACGCAGCAGCCCGGCGACGATCGCGACGGACAGGGTCGCCAGCCACCCCATGAGCGGCGACCGCGGCATCGGTGGACACAGCCGCTCACGCACCGAGAGCGCCCGACCGCCGGCCGGGCCGGCGGAACCCGGGCCGGTCACCCGCGCCGCGTCCCCGCGACCGGTCGCCGTCCAGGGCAGGTGAGCCGTCGTCGCCGTCACACCGATCAGGGTAGGTCCTGGCTCCTGACAGACTGGTCGGGTGTCCGGGACCCTGGTGCTGTGCGGTGCCCCCATCGGCGACGTCCGGGACGCCAGCCCTCGGCTCGGCGAGATCCTCGCCACCGCGGATGTGATCGCCGCCGAGGACACCCGCCGGGTCCTACGGCTGGCGCACGCGCTCGGCGTGACGGTGTCCGGGCGGATCGTGTCGTGCTACGACGCGGTGGAAGGCGCCCGGGCCGCCCAGCTCACCGACTACCTGCGCCAGGGCGCCACCGTCGCGCTCGTCACCGACGCCGGGATGCCCGCCGTCTCCGACCCCGGGTTCCGGGTCGTGGCCGCGGCCGCCGCCGCGGGGATGGCCGTGACCGTCGTTCCCGGTCCGTCCGCCGTCACCGCGGCCCTGGCCGTCAGCGGGCTGCCGACGGACCGCTGGACCTTCGAGGGCTTCCTGCCGCGCAAGGGCGGCGATCGGCGTGGACGCCTTCGCGACCTGGCCGGCGAGCCGCGGACGATGGTGTTCCTGGAGTCCCCGCACCGGCTCGTGGCCGGCCTGCGCGACCTCGTCGCGGCCTTCGGCGCCGACCGGCCGGCGGTGCTCTGCCGCGAGCTGACGAAGACCTTCGAGGAGATCGTCCGCGGCGACCTCGCCGATCTGCTCGGCTGGGCCACCGACGGCCGGGTCATCCGGGGGGAGTTCACGCTGGTGGTCGCCGGCGGTGCCCGGGGCCGGGCCGAGCCGAGCGGGGCCGAACCAGGCGGGGCCGGGCTGAGCGGGGCCGAACCGATCATCGACGGCAGGATCCTCGTCGCCGAGGTAGCCCGACGAACCTCGGTGGGGATGTCCCCGAAGGACGCGCGCAAGGCCGTGGCCGCCGAGTACGGCGTCTCCCGCAACGAGGTCTATGCCGCGGAGCTCGCCGTCCGGGCCGGGGACCGGGCTGGCGGGCGCTGAGCACGGTCGGCGGTCAGCAGTGGCGTTGGAGAACGAGGGCCTTGCCCAGCGCCGCCCACTCGTAGGCGATCACGTACGGCCAGGCCCGGCGGGGGGGCGGGACCCCCTGCATCCGCGTCTCGCCGTCATAGCAACGGGCGAGGCGCAGCCGGGCGCGCGTGCTCTGCGAGGTCGAGGCGACGACTATGAGTGAATGCCACCCGCGGCGTGCCGCCGCCGCGGAGGTCCACCGCGACTCGCCCTGGGTCGTCCGCGGATCGGGCGAGAAACAGATCACCTCCACCCCGGGAATGGGCCCGGGGCACGGGTCCTTCTCCGTCGGCGCCGAGACCGCGAGCACGGGTGCGTAGCCGGCCCGCGCGAGTGCGACGGCGCGTTCGAGCCGTCCCGGGCTCCCGGCGAACATGACGATCGCGTCCACCGGGGCGGGAGCATCCTGGTGCGGAAAGACGAACAGCCGGGCCGTCGCCACCGCGAAGGCCACCGTCAGGCCGCCGAGGATGCCCACCGCGGCCCGGCGGCGCCACGGCCTCGTGGGAACACGACCGAGTGGACCCGCCGTCATGTTTCCCCCTCCGCGGCCCGCGCAGGTGCCGCCGTAGAGCTTCTCAGTACCACGGCGGCACCCGAACCAACCACCGTTCACCCGCTCCGGGTGGTCCACCGCTCCGGACGGTTCACCCGCTCCGGACGGTTCACCCGCCCCGGACGGTCCGCTGGCGGCGGAGAGCCACTCACGTGGTGGGGAGTGTGCGTGAGGCCGGAGGCGTCCGAGGCTGCGTGGGCGTGGGCGTGGGCGTCCCCGGCGAAGTCCGAGACGCCATCCCCGGTCGGCTGGTGAACAGCCGGGGATGGGCGAACGGTGCCCGCGCCGACTCACGGGGCCAGACCGTCCGGGAGGCACCGGCCTGCCACTGCACGATCGGGATCTGGTGGCCGACCTGGAGCCCCGTCGCCTCGTCCAGCCGGAAGCGACCGAGCAACGTGGTCGTGTCGATGCCCCGGGCGGCGGCGAGCACGGAGGCATCCTGCACGCCTCCGCAGTAGCGAATGGCCCGTCCCAGGATCAACCCGGTGACGTAGGCCCAGGCCGCCGTTTCGGTCGGCGCGACGCCGTGCAGGGCGGTGAAGTCGGCGGTGAACTCCCGCGCGGTCGGGCCGGTCGCGGTCGGCTGGGTGCTCTCGGGCATCCAGCTGCCCGGCGCCAGCAGCTGCTCGCGCAGGTCGCCCAGGCTCGCGGTGGCCTGCGCGCTGACGGCCGTGGAGAAAGCGGCCGCCCGCCACGGCCGGCGCAGCAGGATGTTCGCCGCCGCCAGCTCGTCGTCCGGGCCGGCGTGGACGATGAGGATGTCGCCCGGGGGCAGCCGGGTCGCGGCGAGGGCGGCCTTGCCCGGGGGGAAGACGTGCGAGGCCACCTCGAACGACTGCGCCACCGCGGCGGCCTTCGTCACCGATGTGATCTCGACGGCGGTGTCCCCGGAGGCGAGCAGGACGACCTTGCGGGCCCGTCGATCGGCCGCCCGTACGGCGGCGAGGACCCCGCGCGGCCAGGTCGAGGTGGCCGCGGCGATGTTCACGACGTTCGGGAACGCCTGCCGGACGAAGCGCGTGGACGGGGCGCCGGTGTTGAAGACCACCCGGTCCGTCGAGGCGCAGGCCGCGAGTGCCGCCCGGTGGCCGTAGGGTCCGAGCAGGGCGTCCGGCCCCGCGGCCACCGCGGCGCGCATGGCGGCGGCCGAATCGGGATACGCGTCGTAGGCGGTGAGACTCACCTCGTCCCAGGGCAGTGGGAGGCGTTCGTCACGCGCCCACAGGGTGACCCCTCGTAGCCCGGCGAGGCCTTGGGCGGCATCGGGACCGGTCAGCGGGGTGACCAGGGCAACGGTCAACGGTGTCGTCATCGCGTGGGGTCCTTGCGCTTGCTCACCCGATTAGCGTCCCATGCCGGGTTGTCTGGCACACCCGGCGGCGGTCGTAGACTTCAGACCTCAGGAAACGAAGGGCGGGCACGAGAGGGCGGGTGAGGTGGCGCGAAACTCTGGCCGGTCGGGTGATCCGCCGCCACCGCCGGACCCTCTTCCCGTGGCCGTGGTCGACAGCCACTGTCATCTCGACCTGATGGGCACCGAAGTTCCGGCGGCGATCGCGGCGGCCCGGGCGGTCGGTGTCACGCGGGCCGTCACCGTCGGCATCGACCTGCCCACCAGCAGATGGCAGGCCGAGGTTGCCGCGGCGCATCCGGAGATCTACGCCGCCGTCGCGATTCATCCCAACGAGGCGGCCCGGGGGGTCACCGAGGAGACGTTCGCCGCCATCGCCGAGTTGGCCCGCGCCGATCGCGTGCGCGCGGTCGGCGAGACGGGCCTGGACTACTTTCGCACCCCACCCGAGGCGCATGCCGTGCAGCAGGAGAGCTTCCGGCGCCACATCGCGATCGCCAAGGAGACCGGCCGGGCGCTGATGATCCACGACCGGGACGCCCACGACGACACGCTGCGTATCCTCGCCGAGGAGGGCGCCCCGGAGAAGGTCGTCTTCCACGCCTTCTCCGGGGACACGGCGATGGCGAAGATCTGCGCGGACGCCGGGTACGTGATGTCGTTCGCCGGCAACGTCACCTTCTCCAATGCCGCCAATCTGCGGGAGGCGGCGGCCGTCGCTCCGGCGGATCTCATCCTGGTGGAGACCGACGCGCCGTTCCTCACCCCGACCCCCTGGCGGGGCCGGCCCGGCGGCCCGTACCTCATTCCGCTGACGCTGCGGGTGCTGGCCGAGACCCGCGGCGTCGGCGTCGCCGAGCTCGGCACGCACATCGCCGCGAACGCGGAGCGGGTGTTCGGGCCCTGGTAGACACCGACGCGCTGTTCTCGCCGGCTGAACTTCGGGCCCTCGCGCACGAGCTGGGCCTGCGGCCGACGAAACGGCGCGGACAGAACTTCCTCGTTGACGCGAACACCGTCCGCCGGTTGGTGCGGCTCGCCGGCGTCGGCCCGGACGACACGGTGCTGGAGATCGGGCCAGGACTCGGGTCGATGACCCTGGGGCTCGTCGAGGCGGCGAAGGCCGTCGTCGCCGTCGAGGTGGATCGCCCCCTCGCCGCGGCCCTGCCGGTGACCGTGGCCGCCCGGCTGCCGGCCGACGTCGCCGAGCGGTTGCGCGTGGTGGCCGCCGACGGTCTGCGGGTCACCCTGGCCGACCTGCCCGCCGACGTGGCCGCGCCCGGGGTGCTCGCCGCGAACCTGCCCTACAACATCGCGGTGCCGCTGCTGCTCGGGCTGCTGGAACGGCTGCCCTCGCTGCGCCGTGGGCTGGTGATGGTCCAGGCGGAGGTTGCCGACCGGCTCACCGCGCCGCCGGGCAGCCGGGTGTATGGGGCGCCCAGCGTCAAGCTGGCCTGGTACGCGCACGGCCGGCCGGCCGGCGCGGTGCCCAGACCGGTCTTCTGGCCGCAGCCGAACGTTGATTCAGGGCTGGTGGCCTTCGCCCGCAGGCCCCTGCCCGGTCCGGCGCGGCTGCGGGCGGACGTGTTCGCCGCGATCGATGCCGCGTTCGCGCAGCGCCGCAAGACCCTGCGTACGGCCCTGGCGCCCTGGGCCGGATCGCCCGCCGCCGCCGGGGACTTGGCGCGTGCCGCCGAGGTCGATCCCGGTGCCCGGGGCGAGACCCTCGACATCGCGGCCTTCTGCCGGCTGGCCGCTGCCCGCGCCGCCCGCTCCGACTGAGCCACCCGGCGCAACTGAGCCACCCGGCGCAACGGCGGGGAAGGGCGCAACGGCGGGGAAGGGCGCAACGGCGGGGGAGGTCAGAGGTGCGAGATCCCGATCGCGCGCCGGACGCCGGCGAGCACCGGCCGGGCCCGGTCGCGGGCCCGCTCGGCACCCGCCGCGAGGATGCCGTCCAGCTCGCTGTCCGGGGCGATGAGCTCGGTGTAGCGCTCCCGCAGCGGTGACAGCCAGTCGTTGAGCGTCTCGAACAGGGCGTTCTTCACCTCGCCCCACCCGGTGCCGCCCTGCTCCAGACGGCCGCGCATCTCCTTGATCGTTTCTGGAGTCGCGAAGTTCTCGAGCAGAACGAAGGCCGCGGAACTGTCCGGGTCCTTCGGGTCCGCCAGCGGTGTGCTGTCGCTCACGATCCCACGGACGAGTTTCCGTAGCTGCTTCTCCGGCGCGAAGAGGGGGATTGTGTTCCGGTATGACTTGCTCATCTTGCGGCCGTCGATGCCGGGCAGTACCTTCGCCGAGCTCCCGGCCGGGAGGACCACCTCCGGGATCTTCAGGCTGAACACGTCGCCGAACAGATGGTTGAAGGAGCCGGCGATGTCGGCGGCGTATTCCACATGCTGCGACTGGTCCTGGCCAACGGGGACCACGTCGGCATTCATGATGAGAATGTCGACGGCCATCAGAATCGGATAGTTGAACAGGCCCATGTTGATGCCGGCGTCCAGATCGGGGACGCCGGCCTCGGCGTTGCGGTCACGGGCCGCCTTGTAGGCGTGGGCCCGGTTCATCAGACCCTTGCCGGTGACGCAGGACAGCACCCAGGTCAGCTCGAAGATCTCGGGGACGTCGGACTGGCGGTAGAAGATCGTGCTCGTCGGGTCGAGCCCGAGCACGAGCCACGTGGCCGCCACCGAGCGGGTATAGCTCGCCAACTCCTCGCGACTACGCACGGATGTCAGGGCGTGATAGTCGGCGACGAAGTAGATCGACTCGTAGGCCGAGGTGAGCTCCAGCGACGGCCGGATCGCTCCGATGTAGTTGCCGAGGTGCGGCTCGCCCGTCGGCTTGATCCCGGTGAGAGACACCTTCGGCTGTTGCGCTGCCATGGCAGGGCAGTCTACGGACGCGGGGCGGCCGCCGGGACGCCCCAGGTCGTTCGCCGCGGCCGTTCGCCTGCCCGCGCCTGTCTCGCGGCGGGGTGGGGATGCGAGCCTCGGTCAGGCGTCTCCGCCGAACAGGCCGGTCACCGACCCGTCCTCGAACACGGCCTTGATGGCCGCGGCCAGCAGCGGGGCGATGGACAGTTCGGTGATCTTGTCGATGCGAGCCTCGCTGGGCAGGGGCAGCGTGTTCGTGAGGACGACCTCGCTGATCTCCGAGTTCTTCAGCCGGTCGGCGGCGGGGCCGGAGAGCACGCCGTGGGTTGCCGCCGCGATGACGCCCGCCGCGCCGTGCTCCTTGAGTGACTCCGCGGCCTTCGTGATCGTGCCGGCAGTGTCGATCATGTCGTCGACGATGACGCAGGTCCGTCCGTGCACCTCGCCGACCACGTCGAACATCTTCACCTGGTTGGGAACGTCCGGGTCACGCCGCTTGTGGATGATGGCCAGCGGGCAGCCGAGCCGGTCGGTCCACCGCTCGGCCACGCGGACCCGGCCCGAGTCGGGGGCGACGACGGTCACCTCGGACGTGTCCAGCTTGGACTCGATGTAGTCGGTGAGCAGCGGCAACGCGAAGAGATGGTCCACCGGCCCGTCGAAGAAGCCCTGAATCTGGGCGGTGTGCAGGTCGACCGACATGAGCCGGTGCGCGCCGGCGGTCTTGAACAAATCGGCGACGAGGCGGGCCGAGATCGGCTCCCGGCCACGGTGCTTCTTGTCCTGGCGCGCATAGGGGTAGAAGGGCGCGACGACGGTGATCCGTTTGGCGCTGGCCCGCTTCAGTGCGTCCACCATGATCAGCTGTTCCATCAGCCAGGTGTTCACCGGAGCCGAATGGCACTGGAGCACGAAGGCGTCGCAGCCCCGAACCGATTCGGAGAAGCGGACGAAGATCTCGCCGCTGGCGAATTCGTAGGCATGGGTGGGGACGGGCTCGACGTCGAGCGCGGCCGCGACCTCCGCCGTGAGGCCCGGGTGCGAACGTCCCGCGAAGAGCATCAGATTGCGCCGGTTCTCGGTCTGGTAGGCCACCGCGTACTCCTCGGGCGTGACGGGATGATCGGGCTGGCGTGATCGGGCTGGCGGGGGCAGCCCCCGGGCGGGTGACCCGTCCGGGGGAACGGCCGTGAGGCTGCACGGTTCAACACTCGGGCATACCCGGCCCCGCCCCTGTTTGCGCAGGCGGGATGGTACCCACGTGCCCGGATCGCCGCCTGCGGACCCCGGGCGGCCGACCCGGGCGGGGCAGGTCGGGCGGTGTGCATCCCCTCGCTGGCCAGAAGGTTTGGACGGACGTCTCTTTACGTTCTGCTCCCCGCGCCGGGAATGCCAGCGATGCCGGCCTCGCCCTCGCCGGTATGCGGCAACTCACTCCGGTGCGCCACGTCACCCTGATGAGCTGGGATCGGCACGGCGGCCTCGGCCGCGGACGGTTGCGGCATTTCATCGGGATGCTCGGGATCCCCGGCGCTGCCGGGGGCCTGGACGCCGGCAGCGGCGGCCGCTCGTGCCGCCGGGCTGCCGGGACGGCGGCGGGAGACCCAGCCTTCGATGATCCGTTGCCGCCCCTCCCGGACCGCCAGCGCGCCCGGCGGAACGTCCTCCCGGATCACGGATCCGGCGCCGGTGTAGGCCCCGTCCCCGACCGTGACCGGAGCAACGAGCATGGTATCGCTGCCGATCCGGACGTCCGAGCCGATCACCGTGCGGTGCTTGGCCACCCCGTCGTAGTTCACGAAGACCGTCGTGCATCCGATGTTGCTGCGCTCGCCGACCACCGCGTCGCCGACATACGCCAGATGCGGGACCTTCGTCTGGTTCCCGAGATCGGCCGACTTCGTCTCGACGAAGGAGCCGATCTTGCCTTCGCGGCCCAGTCGGGTGCCCGGTCGGAGATGGCTGTAAGGCCCGACCACGGCCCCGGCGCCGATCTCGGCCCGCTCGGCCGTGGTCCGCAGGACGGTCGCGCCCGCGCCTACCGTCGTGTCCGTCAAGGTGCATTCGGGGCCGATGACGGCGCCGCGAGCGACGTGCGTCCGGCCGTGCAGGAAGGTGTTGGGGGCGATAGTCGTGTCCGGTTCGAGAGTGACGTCGGCGTCGATCCAGGTGGTCCGCGGGTCGACGACGGTGGTGCCGGCGCGCATCGCCGCCTCGACGATCCGGTCCCGCAGCACCCGTCCGGCGGCGGCGAGCTGGACGCGGTCGTTCACCCCACCGGCCTCGCCGGGATCGTCCACGACCCGCGCGGCCACCGGCTGCCCGGCGGCGACCAGCAGCCCGACGACGTCGGTGAGGTACTCCTCGCCTTGAGCATTATCCCTGGTCAGCCGCGCGAGCGCGGTCTGGAGCGGGCCCGCTGCGAACGCGTACACGCCGGTGTTGATCTCTCGGATCGTCGCGGTGGCGGCGTCGGCGTCGCGATGCTCGACGATGGCCCGGACCGCGCCGTCGCCGTCGCGCACCACCCGGCCGTAACCGGTGGCGTCGTCGATGACGGCCGACAGGACCGTCGCCGCGGCCGCCCGGGCATGGTGCTGGGCCACCAGGGCAGTGAGTGTCGCGCTGGTCAACAGCGGGGTGTCGCCGGGCAGCACGACCACCGTGTCGCCGGGCGCCAGCTCGCCGAGCGCCGCCAGGGCCACCCGGACGGCGTGGCCCGTGCCGTGTTGGCGGTCCTGGACGACCGGGACGACCTCGGGAGCCTGCTCCGCCAGCATCGCCGCGACCTGTTCGCGGCCGTGGCCCACGACGACCGCGGTACGCGCCGCCGCGAGGGCTCCGGCCGCGCTCAGCACGTGGTGGAGAAGGGAGCGCCCAGCGATGTGGTGCAGCACCTTCGGTCTCGTCGAGCGCATGCGCTTGCCTTCGCCCGCTGCCAGGATGATGACGGCCACCGGACGTGATGATGTCACGCGATCTCCCGAGTCTTCGGACCTGGACAGCGGTGGGGCGACGGCGCCCACACTACTCGTCGACCGGAAGGCGCCGGCAGATGCCACGGCCATCCCGGGAACACGCCGGCCCCGGACCGGGAAATGATGTGGGCCTGGCCACCGCCGTGGTGATGGTGCGGCGGCGGTGCTTCCGGAATATTCTTTTCGATGGTATTACTGGTGGTGCCTGGTAGTGCTCCGCCGCCACGACTCGAACGTGGACTAAGAGAACCAAAATCTCCTGTGCTGCCGATTACACTACGGCGGACCGCGAGAAAACACGCCAACTCTACCATCGTGGGGTGGCTCGGATGGTAAAAGCCGGGCCGCCACCGGCTACCCGGCCCGCCGGCCGGCGCGGGCGGCCGGCGCGGGCGGGCGTCCCGGACCGGGTTTGGCCGGCTGTCGTTCATCTCTTCGTCGCCCGACTGTCACTGACTGTCACCGACTGTCGGCTGATGGCGTTAAATGTCATTGGATGTCATTATTTGTCATCGGCTTGTCATCGACCTGTCGGTGATCGTGGTGCGCGGCGGTGCCGATCGATCCGGGTCGGGTCGGCGACGGATGGTTTGTTTGCGTGGCGGACGTGGAGGAGGGGGGACGTTGTCATGTCGGCGGGCTACCGTGGCGGATGGAGCGCCGGCACAGTGGGCCAGCCGCGACGGATGGAACGAGGCAATGACCGCTACCGACACGGTGACGCCGAGCGATAATCGGGCACCGCGGGACAACCGCGAACCCACCACGGGTCCGGTTCCCCGCCGGGCTGATCCCGCGAACAGCCGCGGTAACGCCACGCGGCCCCGCTCGATGGCGAAGGCCCACGCCGAGCAGGTCGTGATGGTGGTGACGATCGTGGTGCCGCTGGTCGCCCTGGCGGTCGCGATCCCGGCGATGTGGGGGCAGTGGATCTCCTGGCGGGACGTCGTCCTCGCCGTGGTGTTCTACGGCATCACCGGCCACGGCGTGACGATCGGCTTTCACCGTTACTTCACCCACCGCGGCTTCCGGACGTCCAGGCCGGTGCGGATCGCGTTGGCGGTCGCCGGCAACATGGCGATCGAGGGTCCGGTCATCCGCTGGGTGGCCGACCACCGGCGTCATCACGCCTTCAGCGACACCGAGGGCGACCCGCACTCGCCGTGGCGTTACGGTCCGGGGACGTGGTCGCTGATCAAGGGTCTCTGGCACGCCCACGTGGGTTGGCTGTTCGACGTCGAGCAGACCGACCAGCGTCGGTTCGCCCCGGACCTGCTCGACGATCCCGACATCATGAAGGTCAGCCGCTCGTTCGCGCTGTGCGCGTTCGCCAGCCTCGCGCTGCCCGCCGTGATCGGCGGCCTGTGGGGGGGTTCGTTCGCCGCGGCGCTGGAGGCGTTCTTCTGGGCCGGGCTGGTCCGTATCGCGCTGCTGCACCACGTCACGTGGTCGGTGAACAGCATCTGCCACGTCCTCGGCTCGCGTCCCTACCGGTCGCGGGACCGGTCGACCAACGTGTGGCCGCTGGCCCTGCTGTCGATGGGCGAATCCTGGCACAACCTGCATCACGCCGAGCCGACCTCGGCCCGGCACGGGGTGCGGCCCTGGCAGATCGACACCAGCTTCTACCTGATCAAGATGATGGAGACCGTTCACCTGGTGTGGGACGTCCGCTGGCCGGACCCGGCGCGTCTCGCGGCGAAACGCGCCACCGCCTGACCGGACGGCGGGTGGCGGTGGCTTGTCAGCCACCCTCGATCTCGGCGGCGAGGGTGAGCCAGGCCTCCTCGGTGCTGTCCTTGTCCGCGACGACGGCGCGCAGCTCGGCGTCCAGCGTCAGCAGACGCTCGTGATCCGTCGCGGCCTCGGCCAGCTCGTGATGCAGCTCCTGCTCGCGTCGGCTCAGGCGATCCAGGGCGCGCTCGAGCCGGGTCAGCTCCTTGCGGGCGGCGCGCAGCTCGCCCCCGGACAGGACGGGCGGCCCACCTGTCCGCCCGGCTTCGGCGACGGTGGTGGTCTGTCCGCCCGCTCCGCAGCCGGCGGCCGACGAACCCCGGGATGACGGTGCCCGAGCCGCGGCGTCCTGCCGGGCGGCCGCGCGCCGGGCGAGGTACTCCTCGATGCCGCCGGGCAGCATGCGCAGGTGCCCGTCGCCAAGTAGCGCCAGTGTCACGTCGCAGGTGCGTTCGAGGAAATAGCGGTCGTGGCTGACCACGATCAGGCTGCCCGGCCACGAGTCGAGGAGGTCCTCGAGCGCGGTGAGGGTGTCGGTGTCGAGGTCGTTGGTCGGCTCGTCGAGGAGCAGCACGTTCGGTCTGGCCATCAGCAGGCGCAGCAGCTGCAGCCGGCGGCGTTCGCCGCCGGAGAGGTCCCCGACCCGCGTCCACTGCCGTGACGACGGGAGGCCGAACTGCTCGAGTAACTGGCCGGCGGTCCGTTCCCGGCCCTTCTCGACCTCCAGGACCTGCCCGACCTGTTCGACGGCCTCCAGCGCCCGCAGCGACGCCGGTAGTTCGGCAATCTCCTGGGACAGCAGGGCCGGTCGCACGCTGGCCCCCACCCGGACCCGGCCGGCCTCCGGCGTCACCGCACCCAGCAGCACGCGCAGCAGGGTGGTCTTGCCGGCTCCGTTGACACCGACCAGCCCGATCCGGTCCCCCGGTCCGACCAGCCAGGTGACGTCGTCGAACAACGTCCGGTCCCCGATCCGGACCGTGATGTGCTCGGCGTCGTAGACGTCCTTGCCCAGCCGGGATGCCGCGAAGCTGCGCAGCGCCATGGTGTCCCGGGGCGGCGGCTCGTCGGCGATCAGCGCATTGGCGGCGTCGATGCGGAAGCGCGGCTTACTGGTCCGGGCGGGCGGGCCGCGGCGTAGCCAGGCGAGTTCCTTACGCAGCAGGTTCTGGCGCCTGGCTTCGGTGGCGTCGGCCCGCCGGGTGCGTTCGGCCCGCGCGAGCACGTACGCTGAGTAGCCGCCCTCGTACGCGTCGACACGCCCGTCCACGACTTCCCAGACCCGTCCGCACACCTCGTCGAGGAACCAGCGGTCGTGGGTCGCGACGAGCAGTCCACCGCGGAAGCCGGCTAGATGCCGGGCGAGCCAGGCGACCCCCTCGACGTCCAGGTGGTTCGTCGGCTCGTCCAGGATCAGCAGGTCGGTGTCCTGGACGAGGAGCCGGGCCAGCGCCACCCGGCGGCGTTCCCCGCCCGACATCGGTCCGACCGGGTCGTCGAGCCGTTCGAGCAGCCCGAGCCCGGCGAGGATGCCCCGCTGCCGGGGATCCGCCGCCCACTCGTGCTCAGCGACGGTGCCCACGACAATCTCGCGCACGGTGCGCTCGGCGGGGAGCACGTCTGCCTGCGCCAGGGTGGCGACCCGGGTGGAACCGGCGGGCACGACCCGGCCGGCGTCCGGGGCCACCTCGCCGGCGATGATCCGCAGCAGGGTGGACTTCCCGGCCCCGTTGCGCCCCACGACCCCGATCCGTTCCCCGGCGCCGATCCCCAGGCTCACCCGGTCGAGCAACGTCCGGGTGCCGAACGCGGCGTTGACGTTCTCGAGGCTGACCAGGACGGCGCTCACGGCGCTTCGCCTGCTCCCTCCACCATCCTGGCGCCGCTCGCCGGCCCGGAGGCCCGGCGTACCGCGCGGGCGACCCCCATCCCGGCGAGGCTCGCCGCGAGCGCGATGCTCTCCTGCGCTCCGGCCGCGAGGAAGGCGCAGGTCGGGCCGGAGCCGCTCACGATCGCCCCGACGGCTCCCAGCTCCCGGCCCGCCTCCAGGACGCGGCGCAGGGACGGCCGAAGCCGCAGTGCTGCCGGCTGCAGGTCGTTGACCAGGGCGGCTCCGAGCTGGCCGGGGTCGCCGGTGCGCAGCGCGGCGAGCACGTCGTCGGCGGGGGTCGGGCCGGTCCGCAGTTTGCCCTCGGTCAGCCGGTCGAACTCCTTGTAGACCGCGGGGGTGGACAGGCCGCCGTCGGCGAGCGCGAACACCCAGTAGTACTCGCCCGTCGCCAGGACGTCGGTGAGCTGCTCGCCGCGCCCGGTGCCGAGTGCGGTGCCGCCGGCCAGGGGGAACGGGACGTCGCTGCCGAGCTGGGCGGCGAGTCGGGTCAGGGTCGCCCGGTCCAGGCCGGTCTGCCAGAGCGCGTCGCAGGCGACGAGCGCCGCCGCCGCGTCGGCGCTGCCCCCGGCCATCCCCGCGGCGACGGGGATGCCCTTCGTCAGGGTGAGATGAACCCGTTCCGAGGTGATGCCCGCGGCCTCGGCAACCAGGTGAGCGGCCCGGACGGCGATGTTGTCCCGGCCGGTGGGGACGATGGAGACCTCCGGCGTGGACGTCGCCGGACCCAGCGACGCCGGGTCGGCGCCCTCCCCGGACACCTCGACGGTCACGACGATGTCCCCGCTGGACCGGCCGTTCCCGTCGGACCCGCCGTTCCCGTCGGTGGTCGATGGCCCCGGGTCGTGGAACCGCGGGGGATCGACGGACGTCGCCGAGACGTCGTCGAACAGCGAGACGGCCTGCAGCACTGTGATGACGTCGTGGTAGCCGTCCGGTCGGAGCGGTCCGACGCCGAGATGCAGGTTGACCTTGGCGGGGGCTCGCACGGTGACGGTGGCGGGGCCGGCTCCGACGCTTCGGCGCGGACCCGGGTGGGATCGAGGCAGCGGATGCTCCTTCGCTCGGACGCACGCGCGCCCGCTGGGCGGCGTGGCGTTCGGTGGCGGCCGGCACCCAAACCTATCCGCCCACGCCGGGAGCGGATGAGCGTCCGCCCGCGAAGGATCGCGAGGGACGCAGCGAATCGGCCCCCGGCGACGCGGCGGGGACGATGCGCGCTTCCGTTCAGTGATCGTAGCTGTGCCGACGGGAACGGGTTGTTGTCCGACCGGAGAATTCGGGTATCCCTGATCGTGAACGGCCGCACCGGAGAGCGCCCGGACGGATCGTCCCTCGACGTCCCGCTCCTGGTCGGACCTGACCCCTTCCACCGCTTCGGGCGCTCCGACGATGCCGGCCAGGAAGGAGCACCATGACCACCACAACCAGCGCGGCCGGGCCCGAGGCGAAGGCCTCGGACGCAGGTGGTGCGCGTCGCACCACCGTGCCGGAGCGCAAGACATCCACCGAGCTGGTGACCGGCCGGGGCCGGACGTCGATCGCGGACGCCGTCGTCAGCAAGATCGCCGGTGTCGCGGCACGCGAGGTCTCCGGGGTACACAACCTGGGCTCGAGCGGGGCCCGCGCGATGGGTTCGTTCCGGGCCCGCATCCCCGGCGCGTCGGCCAGCGTCTCCCAGGGGGTCGCGGTGGAGGTCGGGGAACGGCAGGCCGCGATCGACCTCGACGTCGTCTGCGACTACGGGGTCTCCATCGTGGATCTGTCCCACTCGATCCGGCACAACGTCGTCACCTCTGTGGAGGGAATGACGGGCCTGGAGGTCACCGAGGTGAACATCGCGATCGACGACGTCTACATCGGCGAGGAGGAGTCGGAAGAGCCGCGGCGGGTCGAATGAGCACGAACCCGACAGCGGCCGGGCCGGTGAGCGGGTTCGCCTGGAACCCGGATGCCGTGGCCCGGACCGTGCTGTCCTGTCCCGGTGTCGTCCGGCTCATCGGCGCGCCGGTCCGGCACAAGGATCGTCACCGTGTTCCGGACGGCGGGGCGGGTGCCGCGGCCGAGGTCGCGACCTACCTTCCGGGCCGCCGGGTGGAGGGGGTACGGGTACGGCCGGACGGGATCCTGGTGCAGATCGTGTGCCGGTACGGGGAACGGCTCGGTGAGCTCGCCGCCCGGGTGCGCGCCGCGGTGCTGGTGGTCGAACCCGGCTGTCCCCGGGTCGACGTCGTCATCCGTGATCTGGCAATTCCGGATCCGGACCTGTCGTGTCCGCAGGGGCCGGACGCGGCGGTAGTCGGTCCGGGGACGCCCCGTTCGGGGACGCCCCGTTCGGGGGTGCCGGGTGCGGGGGTGCCGGGTGCGGGGGTGCCGGAGATGGGGGTGCCGGAGATGGGGGTGCCGTGACCTCCGATCGGCGGCAGGAGTCATCCCGACGCCAGCTCGACGCCGCCCGACGCAGGGCCGAGATCCGCGCGTTCATCCGCACGCACCATCCGGATCGGGGAGGTGATCCACAGGCGTTCGCCGCCGGCCTGCGGGCCCTGCGATCCACGCCGGATGGGCCGGACGGGCCGGGTGTTCCGGGTGTCCGCCTCACCACCCATCACCGGCCCAACGCCGCGGACATCCTGTTCGCCTGGGTTCGCGGTCGCGGGCGCCGCTGTTCCGACTCCACGCGTCGGTGGTGGTCGCACCGCCGGGCGCGGTTCGGCCCCGGCCGTGGTCCTCGGGTGCGCTGAGGCGACACCGGGTCCGCGGGACCGCACCCCGGGCTCGGTTCCATGTGACGATCACGCGGGATGCCCCTCGATCTGCCGGTCCAGAGGGGCGGACCGGGTACTGCGGCCGGGCTGGACGGGGCCGGGCTGGACGGGGCCGGGCTGGATGGGCCAGGAAAGGGGAAGAGCCACATGCGATCGAGCGCGCTTGGCCTGATCATCGGTCTGATCGCCGGACTCGCCCTCGCCTTCGGGGGCTTCAGCGAGTTTCTGATCGTGCTGGTCTTCGGTGCGATAGGGCTGGTCATCGGCAAGGTGGTGGATGGTGATCTCGATATCACCCGTTATGTGGGCGGTGACCGGCGTCGGGGGCGGCGGTGAACGAGAGGGAGCGTGCGCGACCGGGCCGTCCCGCGGGTAGGCGGGCGGGGGCCGGTTCCCTGCGGGTGGCGGACCGGGTTGTCGAGAAGATCGCGGCCATGGCGGCGGCGGATGTCGTCGGCGTTACCGGACCGCCACGCGGATTCCCGCGCCATGGCGGCGCGCGGCGTCGTGGGCGTGCCGGGCGGCCACGGGTCTCGGCGAAGATGGAGGGAGCCACCGCCCGACTGACGATGTCGTTCTCCGTGCGTTACCCGATCCCGGTCACGGAGACGGCCGAGCTGGTCCGTTGCGAGGTGCGGGACCGGGTCGCGGCGCTCACGGGTGTGCGCGTGGCACATCTGGACATCGATATCCCGTCGCTGCCCTCCGATGGGTAGCGGCCCTCTTCTGTCCCTCCGGTTCGCGTTCAGACCACGGGTAACAGACCACGGGTAACAGACAAGGTTGGGCTCGGTGAGGGGAGGGTGCCGTGCGGGTGGGGCGCAGGATCGTCGCCGGACTGCTCGCCGCGCTGATCGTGGCCGCCGGGGTCATCACCGTCATCGAGATCGTGGCCGCGGCCGGCGGTGGCAGGGGCTACGTCGTGGTCGACTGGCCGGCGTGGGCGGACGACCTGGCGGACACGGCCTGGTCCTCCGGGCCGGTCCGACTGGCCGCGGGGGTCTGCGTTCTAGTTGGCCTGCTGCTGATCTGGCTCGGAGCGCGGCGCGGAACGCCGTCCCGACTCGCCGTGCGGCGCGGCTGCGCGCAGACCATTGTCTTCGTCGAGCGGCGAGGGGTTGCGCGGGCGCTGCGCTCCGCAGCCCTGACCGTCGACGGGGTGCGGGCCGCCCGGGTTCGGGTCCGTGACCGGACCGCCGACGTCCGCCTGCGCCTTCGGCAGCGTGTCGCCGGTGGCGCGCGGGAGCGCGCGGGTGCCGTCCTGGCCTCTACGCTTGTCTCCTTCGAGCTGGCTGAGCCGCTCGAGCTGCGCATCCAGGCGACCCCGCCGGCCGCGGACCGGACCGTCAACGGGGCGGACCGGGCCGCTGGCGGTGCGGCATGACCGAGACGCGGGCAGCGGGCGGGCAGGCCGCCGAGGGCCGCTCGGCGGGTGGCGGGGTACCCGCGGAGCCCGGCGGGAGGCCGGCCGGGCTGTCCGAGCCGCCGCCCGACCGCCTCAACCGGGTCGCCCTGGTCGGAATCGGGTTGCTCTGCCTCGCGGCCGGTGTTCTCGCGTTGCTGGTGGGGGCCGGTGCGTTCGGAAACGACGTCGCCGACGAGGCGGTGCTCGACGCCGACACCCGTTCCTACCCGACCTCCCACGCCTGGTTCTGGCTCGTCGTGGGGATCGGTTCCGGGCTGGTCGTCCTGCTCGCCCTCGGGTGGCTTCGGGCGCAGACGGCGCTGGCGGCGCGGCGTCGTGGACTCTACGTGACGGATGATGCGCTCGGCGGTGTCCATTTGTCCGCCGCGGCACTGACCGACGCCGTCGAGGACGACGTGCTCGGGATCGTGGGCGTCGAGGCGGTGCGGGCGGTGCTGCGCGGCCGGCGGGAACCCGTGCTGGAGATCGCGGTCACCGTTGTCCCGGGGCCGGGGGTCGCCGGCGTGCTCGACGACATCCGTGGCCCGGTGCTCCATCGAGCCCGGACCGCGGTCGGTCGTCCGCGGCTACCCGCCAAGGTGGAGGTCCGCCCCGCTGCCACCATCCGGCCGCAGGTGCGCTGAGGTGCGGCCCGGCGTGACCGGGCAGGGTGACCAAGGCCGCGACGCACCCAGGGGCTTGACAGAACGGGGTCGTTTCCCCCATGCCATGGCGCGTCCGGTACTGTGAAGGACCGCGCCGCGGTGGTTCCACCGCCCTCCGGCGCCGGATCCCCAGTTTAGGAAAGGATGAGCGCCGCCATGTCCGAGGTCCGCATCGCCGCGGAGCCGCGCACCGAGTTCGGTAAGGGCGGGGCTCGTCGCACCCGTCGGGCCGGCAAGGTCCCGGCTGTTCTCTATGGTCACGGTAAGCCGCCGCGTCACATCGCGCTGCCCGCACACGACCTCCTCCACGCCTTCAAGACCGACGCCGGCACGAACGTCCTGTTGACGCTCGAACTGGCCGAGGGGACCGAACTCGCGCTCGCGAAGGACGTCCAGCGCCACCCGATCAAGGGCAGCTTCGAGCACATCGACCTCGTGCTCGTGGCCCGGGGCGAGAAGGTCGTGGCCGACATCCCCGTGCAGGTGATCGGGGAACCACACCCGGACACCCTGGTCGACCAGCAGGTCACCACGATCGCGGTGAAGGCCGACGCCACCCGGCTGCCCGGCCCGATCGAGGTCGATATCACCGGGCTCGAGCCAGGTACGAGCATTCTCGCCCGCCAGCTGGTCCTGCCGGCCGGCTCCGAGCTCGACGCCGATCCCGACCTGGTCGTCGTGCAGTGCCTGGCCAAGCGGACGAACGCCCAGCAGGAGGCCTCGCTCGGCGAGACTCCGGTGGCGGAGGAGGCCGGCGTCGCGAGCGCGTCCGTCTAGGCGGATCCGCTCCATCGCCGATGTCGCCTGCCGATGATGATCACCCCGACCGGCGATGGGCCCTGGCTCGTCGCCGGTCTCGGCAATCCCGGACCGACCTATGCCGGGAATCGGCACAACGCCGGCTTCATGGTCGTGGACCTGCTCGCCGAGCGGACCGGGTCACGGCTGAAGTCGCACCGTTCCCGGGCCGATGTCGCAGAGACCCGCCTGGCCGGGGCGCGGGCGGTCCTTGCCCGTCCGCTCTCCTTCATGAATCTCTCCGGCGGTCCTGTCGCGGCGGCCCGGAGCTTCTACAAGGTCGAGGTCTCCCGGCTCATCGTGGTGCACGATGAGCTTGACATCCCCTTCGGGGCAGTGCGGCTCAAACGCGGCGGTGGGGACAACGGCCACAACGGTCTGCGGTCCATCTCCTCAGCGCTCGGGACGCGGGACTATCTGCGGGTCCGGGTCGGCATCGGCCGTCCGCCCGGCCGGATGGATCCGGCCGACTTCGTGCTGCGGGACTTCACCTCGACCGAACGCCGTGAGCTGCCCCTCCTGCTCGAACACGCGGCCGACTCGGTCGAGATGCTCATCGCCGACGGTCTGGAGCCCGCGCAGAACCGCTATCACGCGTTGCTCTGAACCGCTCGACGGACGCCGCGTGTTTCTGCCGGTCCGGCGGGCACTCCGGGTGCTTGGCTACTTCAAGTGTTGGCATGGATGCGAAAGGTCAACGGCATGGCCGGTTGCCGGGGAACCGGGGAGCGGAGGCTTCGTGCACTGGCATGAGGGGGAGAGAAAGGGCGGGCGAGCGCGGAGGAGTGCCGGATGCTGGCGTTGACGGCGGGCCCGCCGGCCGATGGGCGGGCGTACAGCGTCGTGGCCCTCGGGGCACATGCGGACGACGTGGAGATCGGCGCCGCTGCCACGATCATGCAGTTGCTGGCCGCCCATCCGGAGGCCACCGTGCACTGGGTGGTCTTCTCGGGCGAGGGCGAGCGCGGCTCGGAGGCGGAGGAGAGCGCGCGTGAACTGCTCGGCTCCTCGCTCGGTTCGCTGCACCTGCACGAGGTCCGGGACGGTTTCCTCCCGCGGGAGTGGAGCGGGGTCAAGGAGGTCCTGCTGCAGATCGCCCGCCAGGTCACCCCGGACATCGTGTTCGCCCCGGCGCTCGCGGATGCCCACCAGGATCACCGGGTGCTCGGCGAGCTGGCGTGGCAGGCCTTTCGCGGGGCGCTCATCCTCGGCTACGAGATCCCGAAATGGGAGGCTGACCGGCTGTCCCCCAGCCTGTACGTCCCGATCCTCGAGGAGACGGTCGGGGCAAAACTCGATCATCTCAAACGTCATTTCCGCAGCCAGCAGGACCGCGCCTGGTTCGACGACGAGACCTTCCGCGCGACCCTGCGGCTGCGCGGCGTAGAGTGCGGGACGCGCTACGCGGAGGCGTTCGACGCCCGCAAGGTGATGCTCACCTTCTGATATGTCTCCCGCCCACCGGTCTTCCGCCCACCGGTCTGCTCCGTCGGCTCGGTGAGGCCCGGCGGGCAGGGACTCAGGCTGGCGTCAGATGTTCCTGGATGCGACCGATGAGCGCCGTGTGGTCGAGTTCCTGTAGCACGTAGGCCTGGCCGGCTGTTCCGATCTCGGCCGCCTTCCAGGGCTGTTCCAGCAGGCTGCAGGCGGCGTCGGCGAAGGCGCCCGCGTCCTCGGCGACGAGGAGGTGGGTACCGGGCGTCCAGCCGAGGCCGCGGCTGCCGGTGGGTGTGCTCACGACCGGCGTTCCCGCCGCCATTGCCTCGATCGCCTTGATGTTCACGCCGGATCCCGAACGCATCGGGTTCACCGACAGGGTGGCGGTGGCGAGGTAACCGGCGACGCTCGGCACGTCGGTGTGCAACTCCACGCCCTCGAAGCCACCGAGCCATGCCGCCAGGCCCTCCTCCGGACGCCGCCCCACCACCTGGAAGGTCGCGTCGGGATGGCGGACCCGGATCGTCGGCCAGCAGCCGCCGAGGAACCAGCGCAGGGCTTCGATGTTGGTCGGGGTGTCCAGCGAGCCGACAAAGATCAGCTTTTTGCCGGCGCTGTCCCGAGGCGCCGGCTTCCGGCCCGGCGGGGCCGGCTCGGTACCGGCCGACCCGGTGCCCGTCGGTGCGGTGAGGGCGCCGACGGGCAGGAACGGCGGCAGGTGGAACGTTGGGATGCTCGCCCGCGTACGCCGCCAGTTGTGGTCTTCCAGCGAGATGTCCGCGATGCAGGTGATGAGCGGAGAGTGGTGCATCGAAAGCTCCGCCAGCCGCAGTTTGTGATACTCCAGCTCGTAGGCGACGGCGCGCGGCCCCGAGCTGTTGCGGGCCAGCACCCGGAAGAACTCCGAGTCGACGTTGTGCGCGCGCACCAGATGCGGCAGCTTCCAGATCCGGGCGACCTCCTCGCCGAGATGCGACGTCCGGCAGCTGTAACTGATCACGGCGTCGGCCCGTGGCGGTGTCGACTCCAGCGCGCGGCGCAACGGACCGACCGGCCGGGATGCGTGCATGAATGGCCGGGCCGTCAGGTGTGCCCGTGGGCTGTCGTCACGAGGCAGCCGGATGACGGCCGAACCCGGCACGGCCTCCTCGTACACGGCGATATCCAGGTTCTCCCGGGAAGGCACCAGGACCTGCATCCGAACGCCGGCCGCGGAAGCCGCGGTGAGGAAGCTGAAGGTCTCCACCCGGCCGCCCGCGTCCGCCGGGAGAAACGGTTCCTCGACAACGACGATCCAGCGTGTGGAGTCGCTCACCGGACAACTGTAACGACCGTGGGGTCGGGTAACGACTGCGGGCTCGGTACTCGCGCGGGGTGTCGCGGACAGTTCCAGGTAGATGACAAGAGTGTCGTGAGGTGAGGTGAGGTGAGGTGAGGGTGGGGTCGAGGTGCGCGCAGGCCCGCCGGGGGTCCATCCGATTCCGCGGGACGACTTTGGCGCGGTGCGGGTGTCACGGCTGCGCGGCGTCATGGCGTCATGGCGTCAATGGCGCCGTACCGCAAAGGACGGAGCCGTTGGTTGTGGCTGACCGGCGGAACGCTACGGTAACCGCCATGACAGGTGTCCGGACCATCGGTCGAGGTGCCGCCGTGGCGGCGCTGGGAGCCACAACCGTTTACGGTCACGTCTTGTATCCGATCTATATCGGATTGCGCAGCCGTGGTCTGGAGTCGACGGCACCGCCGGACCCTGAGATCTGGCCGGGACTGAGCGTGGTCGTCTCCGCCTATCGGGAGTCGGCGGTGATCGGGGCGAAACTGGATGAACTCACCCGCGCGGACTATCCCGGGCCGATGGAGATCATCGTCGTGGCCGACGATCCGGAGACGGCCGAGGCCTCGCGCCGGCCCGGCGTGCGGGTGCTGTCGTCCGGGGAACGCCTCGGCAAGGCGCGGGCGGTCAACCGGGGAGTCGCCGCCGCCACCCACGAGCTCGTGGTGCTCACCGATGCGAACGCTGTGCTCGCGCCCGGTGCCCTGCGGGCAGCCGCCCGTCATTTCACCGACGAGACGGTCGGCGCGGTGGCGGGGGAGAAGCAGGTTGACGATCCCGACGGCGCCCAGGGCTTCTACTGGAAGTTCGAGTCCTGGCTGAAGCGCCGCGAGTCGGCGACCGGGGCGACCATCGGCGTGGTCGGCGAGATGCTGGCCTTCCGCCGCCAGGCGTTTCGGCCCCTGCCCGCGGACGTGGCCGTCGACGATGCCTGGCTGGCTCTCGACATCCTCGAAGGGGGGCTGCGGGTCGTCTACGAACCCGAGGCGTACTCGATCGAGTCGTCGAGCCCGGACTACTCGGCGGAGTGGGAGCGGCGGACCCGGATCGTCGCTGGCAACCTCGACATGCTCTGGCGGCGCCGGGCGGCGCTGGTGCCCGGCGCGCTGCCGGTCACCCCGCAACTGTGGGGCCACCGGCTGGTCCGCTCGTCATTCGGCCCGTTGGCGCAGGTCGTCCTGGTGGGGCTCGCCCTCCCGGCCGCCCGCCGGAGCTGGATTGCCCGGCTGTTCCTGGCCGGCAACGCCGTCGGCGCTGTGAGTACCGCGGCGCTGCTGACCGGGCGCACGCCGCCCGGTCCGACCCGCCTGGTCGCGCAGGTCTTCTTCCTGCAGGCCGTCGCGCTCGGCGGGGTGCGGCGCTTTGTGGCCCGGGACCGGCCCGCCGTCTGGCCCAAGCCGGAGCGGCCGGCCGTGGCCTCCGCGACGTCACCGGCGCCCCCGGGGTCGGTCCTGCCACCGGGGCAGACGACGCCGCCTGGCCCGCCGACCGAGTTGGCCCCGGCCGGCAACTGACCTGCTCCGGCAACTGACCTGCTCCGGCAACTGACGCCGCTGACGCCGGCCGGGACCGGCCTCGACCGGAGAACCCACCGCGGCCCGTCACCGGCTACGCCTATCGAAATACCACCCGCCGTGGGGTGGGAATACCGTGTGGCGCGACACCGCAACACCGCACGAGGCGTGGATATCCACCTGAGTGCGCGTCAGCACACGCAGTGAGGAGCGTGCCGCCATGTCCGTCGAGAAGTCCAACCGGTCCAGGTGGCAGTACGAGCTGGTACTGGTCAGTTTTCACAGCCGTGGCCAGCTCGAGCAGCTCTTCGCGACCCTTCCGTTGGACATGCCGGTTGTGATCATCGATAACGCGGAGGGCGTCGACCGCGTTGACGAGCTGATCGCGGACCGGCCCAACAGCCGTTACCTCGACTCCGGTGGCGGCAAGGGATTCGCGAAGGCCGCCAACATGGGCATCCGTTCGTCGCGCTACGAGTACGTGGTGCTCGGCAACCCGGACAGCCGGCCCACCGTGGAGGTCATCGACACGCTGGTCGACGACCTCATCGCCGATCCCGAACTGGTGACCAGCGCGGCCACCATGAAGGGGCACGACGACAAGCCCGAGCTCGGTAACGGCGGCTGGGAGCCGACGCCTCGCCGGGTGCTGCTGCACGTGCTGGGAGCGCACAAGGTGGCGCCGAGCTCGGCGCTGTTCGCCCGGCCGACACCGGGCCGCCCGATGAACCCCGAGTGGCTGACCGGCGCCTGCATGGCCGTCCGTCGGTCCACCTTCCTCGAACTGGGCGCCTTTGATGAGACGTTCTACGTCTACAACGAGGACATGGCGCTCGGCCGGGCGATCCGTGAGGCGGGGCTGCGGCAGAAGCTGCGCACCGATCTGCTGGTACCCCACGGGGCGGGAGGTTCCGGGGCCGGTAAGACATGGATGCTGCAGATGCGCGGTGCGTCCATGGTGCGTTATCTGCGTAAGCACAATGCGCCGGCTCGGGTGAACGTGATGCGCTCGATGCTCGTCGCCGGCTACGCCGGGCGTACGGTGCTCTCTCGGGCCCGGGGCAGGAAGGCAGTGGCCGACGAGCACGCCGCATATATCAAGGGCCTGCTGGTCGGACCGCCGGCCCAGTAGCCGCGCCCGTTCCTCGTTCGTTCCCTGCCTGTTCAGTGGGCTGTTTGTCCGATTCGTCCCTCTGGCCAGGCAGGGAAGTGAACTCGCTGGTCCCGGGCTCGCTGGTCCCGGGCTCGCTGGTCCCGGGCTCAGGTGAAGCGGGCCACCCGCCATTCCCGGCGACCGCGGCGGACCAGGATGACCGAGCCGTGCAGCAGATCCTTGGTCCCGACGGTGGCTTCCACGCCGACCCGTTCCCCGTTCACCAGGACCGCATGGTTGCCCAGGTGCTCGCGCGCATCCCGCTTGCTGCTGGCGAGGCCGGTGGCGATCAGCAGATCGACAACCGGCCAGCCGTCATCCTCGAGCCGGGCGGCCGGCTCCTCGACCGTGGGCACGTCGGCGAAGACGTCGGAGAGCAGATCCGCGCCGATCGCCTTCACGTCCCCGCTGAACAACGCCGCCGACGCCGCCTCGGCCGCGTCCACCGCGGCCTGACCGTGCACCAGTGCGGTGATCTCCCGCGCCAGGTGACGCTGCAACGCCCGCTTACCCGGAGCCTCGGCGTGCTCGGCGAACAGCCGCTCCAGCGGCTCACGGTCGATGAGCGAGAAGAACAGGGCGAACCGGCGTGCCTCGTCGTCGGACAGATTGATCACGAACTGGTACAGGGTGTAGGGCGAGGTACGGTCGGCCGAGAGCCAGACCGCACCCTTCTCCGACTTGCCGAACTTCGTGCCGTCCGAACGCAGCAGCAGCGGGCAGGTCAGCCCGTGTACCTGGGTGCGCAGCACCCGTCGCACGTAGTCGATCCCGGCGACGATGTTGCCCCACTGGTCGGAGGCGCCCATCTGAAGGGTGACCCCGTGGTCCTCGCACAGGCGGCGGAAGTCGTACGCCTGGAGCAGGGAGTAGCTGAACTCGGTGTAGGTCAGGCCGACGTCGGGATCGTCCAGCCGCCGGCGCACCGAGTCACGGCGGACCATCTCGGTGACGGGGAAGTGCTTGCCGACGTCCCGCAAAAACTCGATCATTCCGAGTCCGTCGAGCCAGTCGGCGTTGTCGACGAACTGTGGTAGCTGGCCGGAGTCCAGGGCCCGGGCGAAGACGGACTCCATGATCTCCTGTTGTCCGAGCATGTTCGTCCGTACCTCCTGGGCGGTGAGCAGGCTACGTTCCACCGACTTGCCCGACGGGTCGCCGATCAGACCCGTGCCACCGCCGAACAGGGTGACCGCGCCGATCCCCGCCCGTGCGGCCCGGATCAGCAGGGTCATCGGCAGCAGGTTGCCGATCGTCAGCGAGGGGGCCGTCGGGTCGAAGCCGATGTAGCAGCGCCGCCGTCCGCTGTCGAGGTGCTCCCGCAGCTCGGCGGGATCGGTGCTGTCGTGGAGGAGTCCACGCCAGGACAGCTCGTCCAGGAGCGCGTGTGTCATGGGCCCATGGTAGAAGTGGCGCGCCGGTCCGCAGTGACACCGCGAGATCACCCGGTAGGGGAGCGCGGGCGGACGCGGCTGCCCGCGCGGCCCGGTCCCGCCCGCGTCGCGCGCTGCCAGGCGTACAGCAGATGTGTCACGATCCCGAGCAGGACGCCCAACGAGGCCGCGATCCCGAGCCCGGCGGTCCAGACCAGTGGCGAGGGTTTCGATGAGTCTGGGCCGGCTGCGCCGATCGGACCGGTGTTCGTGAGTGTGGCGCCGGCCCCGTGGGTCGTCGCGTCGCCGGCGGACCCCCGGGCCTGCCCGCCGGGCATGATGCGGCCGGCGGCCGGCGCGGGCCCCCCCACCCCCCAGCGTGTCGGTGCCGACAGCAGCGGATTGCTCCTGACCACCGGCACGGCCCGGGTCAGCGCCGCGACGGGGTCGACGATGCCAAAGCCGAACTCGTCGTCGCGGCCAGGAGAGCCCGCATCCCGCGCGGTGTAGACGAGCCGCTCGATGACGTTGGGTGCGTCCAGGTCCGGCTGGGCGGCCCGGATGAGGGCGACAACGCCCGCGACGATCGCCGCGGAGTTCGAGGTGCCGCCCCCGGTGTCCAGGCCGTCCGGGGAGACCCGGGTCGGGACGGGGGCCCGGATACCGGGGGCCGGCGCGGCGATGACGGCCCGCGGCCCGTGGGCCGATTCCCGCCAGAAACCACCAGCGGCCGTCGATCCGGTCACCGCGACCACCCCCGGGATACTGGCGGGGGAGTTGATCGCGGTGTCGCCGGACTCGACGTTCCCCGCCGAGGCGACCACCACCACGTCGTGCGCGAGGGCGTAGCCGACCGCTTTCTCCTCGTCCGGGGTCGCCGTCCCCGTCGAGCCCAGGGAGAGGTTGATGACGTCGGCACCCAGGTCGACTGCCCGGCGGATGCCGATCGCGACCTCCTCCGAGTTCGCCTCGGCGCCGGTCGAGACGGGCAGGATCTTGGCGGCCGGGGCGATGCCGCGGACCTCGGGCCGGCCGTTGTCGTTGCGACCGGCGATGATGCCCGCCATGGCGGTGCCGTGGCCGTTCGGATCATCGTCGCGCCAACCGTCCCGCGCCGCCCCGGGGCCGATGCCGGTACCGGGAAGCAGCTGACCCCACAACTTGGGTTGGCTGGCGTCGACCCCGCCGTCGATGACGGCCACCACCGTGCCCGCGCCCTGGCTGATCCGGTGCGCCTGGGCGAGTCCCAGGACAGCGTGGTACCACTGCGAGCCTCGGGCGGGCGCGATCGAAGCCGGGCCGGGCCCGGCCGCGTGCGGCGGGACGGCGGCGCCGGCCGGAGCGGTCGTCATCACGAGGCCGACCAGCAGCGCGAGGCCGACCAGCAGGCCGAGCATGGCGCGGTGGTGCATGAGGGGGTCCTGCCTCCGGGGGCTGCCGCTCGGCGGGCGTGGCTGATCGTGTCCGGTTACGCGCCCTGTCTGAGGAAGTTTTCCACATTGCATGGTCTATGCAGACCACTGTTACAAAGCAGATAGCTCGTCCGGATAGCCCGAGGTGGTTTTCCCGGCTTCAGTGCCTTCGACGGCGCAGGAGACGATCGATGCCCAGTGGGGCGTGGCTCTGCCGGGTGACCGCCTCCCCGGTCCCGGTCCCGGTCGACGCGCAACCTCCACCGGACCGGGGCACGCTCCTCGCGTCCCTGGTTGCCGCCCTGGCCTGATGGTCGCTCCGTCGCCTACCAACACTTACGTGACGGTAGAGTGCCGAGGAACCGCGTATGGGCGCCGCGAAGAGTCGCACCGAGAGGGGCCGCAGCAATGACCGACAGAAGGGACGTCGGCACGGACGTCGGCGAGGGCGTCGCGTCACCGCCGGAACATCCGCGGATCGCCGAGTTGACCGCGCGTGCCGCCACGAGTGAGATCCCGACCGCGGCGCTGTGCCGTGATCTCGCCGTCGCGCACGAGCGGGCCGGCGACGACGCCGGGGCCGTGCGGTGGGCCCTGGCGCTCACCGACGCCGGCAGCGACCTCGGTGCCTGGTCGGCCGCTGCCGGCGTGCTGCGCCGCGTCCTGCCGCGGGTCGCGCCGCTGCCGAGGTCCGCGCGGGTGGCCGTGCTCGGCAGTTACACGACGTCGCAGTTCGCCGCGCTGTTGCCGCTGGCCGCGGCGCGAGCCGGGGTCGCCGTCGAGGTCTACGAATGCGGCTATGGGCAGTACCGCCAGGAGGTCCTGGACCCCGCGAGTGAGCTCTACCGGTTCCGGCCCGACGTCGTCGTGCTCGCGGTGCACGCCGGGGAGACCGCCCTGCCGGCGGTCGCCGACGACCCGGCCGCCGCGGTGGCCACCGAGGTCGAGCGTTGGACGTCGCTGTGGGACATGATCATAAATCGGTGCGGGGCCCGGATCGTCCAGCACACCTTCGCCATCCCCGGCGAGGTCGCGCTCGGCCATCTGGCGTTGCGGGTTCCCGGCTCCCGGCCGGCGATGCTCGCGCGGGTCAACGCCGAACTCGGCCGGGTGTCCGGCGAGCGGGGCGACGGGGTCGCCTTCGTCGACTGCGAGCGGCTCGCCGCCGACGTGGGCAAGCGTGCCTGGTTCGACGCGCGGTACTGGCACCGGTCCAAGCAGGCGGTGTCGCTCGCGCAGGTGCCGCTGCTGGCCCGGCACACCGCCGCGGTGATCGGGGCTCAGCTGGGAACGAGCCGGAAGTGCCTGGTCCTCGACCTCGACAACACTCTGTGGGGCGGCGTGCTCGGGGAGGAGGGCCTGGCCGGCATCGCGCTCGGCGATGGCGCTGTCGGGGAGGCGTTCGCCGCGTTCCAGACGTACGTCGCCGAGTTGAAGGCCCGCGGGGTCGTGCTCGCCGTCTGTTCCAAGAACAACGACGCCGACGCCCGGGAGGCGTTCGAGCGTCATCCGGGGATGCGGCTCGGCCTCGATGACATCGCGGTGTTCAGCGCCTGCTGGGACGACAAGCCGACGCAGATCCGCCGGATCGCCGCCGCGCTCGGCCTCGGCCTCGACGCGCTGGTCTTCGTTGACGACAACCCGGCCGAACGCGAGGTCGTCCGCCAACTCGTTCCCGAGGTGGACGTCGTGGCGCTGCCCGCCGATCCGCACGGCTACGTCCGGGCGCTGGCGGACTATCCCTTCTTCGAGGCCAGCGCCCTCACGGCCGAGGACGCCGCGCGCACCGCCGCGTACCGGGCCCGGGCCGAGACGGCTGCCGCCGCCGCGGCGGCGACCTCGCTGGAGGATTTCCACCGCGGGCTGGACATGACCGCTACCGTGGTCCCGCTCGACGACATGACCCTGCCGCGGGTCGCCCAGTTGGTCGGCAAGACCAACCAGTTCAACCTGACCGGTCGCCGCCGGGGCGCCGCCGAGATCGAGCGGCTGGCCGCCGATCCCGGCACGGCGGTGTTCTGCGTCCGGCTCGCCGACCGGTTCGCCGACCACGGGCTGGTCGCCGTGGTCATCGCGGTGGAGTCGGCGGACGCGCTGGACATCGACACCTGGCTGATGAGCTGCCGGGTGATCGGCCGGACCCTCGAGGACGAGGTGGCCGCGCTTGTTCTCGCCGAGGCCCGCCGCCGCGGCCTCGCCCGCGTGACCGGGCACTACCGGCCGTCGGCGAAGAACGTTCTGGTGGCCGGCCTCTACGAACGGCTCGGTTTCGAGCGGGTCGACCCGGCGCCGGCCACGACCCCGGCGGCGGAGACGACGTGCTGGAGCCGTGATGCGCGGTCGCCGTACCTGCCGCCTGGGCTCATCCGGGTCGTCGTGGCCGAGCCGTCCGGCGTCGTGGCCGGGCTGTCTCCCCAGGTGTTCCCCCAGCCGCGGCCACAGGACCGCAAGATGGAAGAGGTGCCTCGCTGATGGTGCAGGAGCGACTACAGCAGATCTTCCGGGAGATCTTCAGTGACGACGACCTCGTCATCAGCGACGGAATGACCGCCGCCGATGTACCGGGGTGGGACTCGCTCGCGCATATCAACCTCATCTACGCGGTCGAACGCGAGTTCTCGATCCAGATCGCCGATGAACGGCTCGCGAGTTTCGCCACCGTCGGTGACCTGCGCGAGCACATCGAGGAGCTGAGTGGTGTCCACTGAGATCGAGCGTGTCAACGGCCCCGGCCCCGGTGCCCCTCTCGGGTCCGGCGGGTCCGCCGGACCCGACTCCGCAGGGAGCGACTCCGCAGGGAGCGGCGCCGTCCGAGCCGATCAGCCCGCAGCCGCCCCGTCCCCCCGGGTAGCCGAGACGGACGGCGACCAGGACACCCGGGATGCCTCCGACCTCGGGCTGTGGGAGATCCTGCGGGAGGACTGGCGCCGGCACTACAAATCGTTCGCCCACCCGGGGCTGCACGTGCTCGCCGTCTATCGCATCGGGCAGTGGCGGCGCACCCGCAGCCAGCCCGTCCGCGGGATCGTGACCGTCTTCTACAAGGTGGTCAACAAATTGGTCATCCGTAACCTGTACGGGGCCGAGCTCGACGAGCAGGCGCGGATCGGCCGCCGGGTCCACATCGGCCATCACCAGACGATCCTCATCCCGCCGCACTGCGTGATCGGGGACGACTGCACCCTGCGGCACAACTTGACCATCGGCTACGCGAGCGGTACGGCGGGCCCGCGGGACGTGCCGAAGGTCGGCAAGCGGGTCGAGCTCGCCCCCGGGGTCCACCTCATCGGGGCGATCAGCATCGGCGACGACGCCAGGATCGGTCCGGGCTCGATCGTGATGACGGACGTGCCGGCGGGCTCGACCGTCTTCGCCGCTCCCGCGCGGGTGATGCGCCCACCGGGGCGTTGAGACCGTCCGGGTGACGCGCCCGCCGGCGCGCTGAGACTGCCGACGCGCCACTGCGGGATGTCGGCGACCGGCTCGTGGGATCGACTCGGTACGGTTTGAGGCCGGAACACTGGTGTCCGATTGGACCCGACCTGTGCCGTTGCCGAGATGGGGAGGACTCGCGGATGAAGGTGCTCGTGACGGGCACGGAGGGGTATCTGGGGTGCCTGCTCGCGCCCGAGCTGCTGCGTGATGGCCATGAGGTCATCGGCGTGGACACCGGCTACTACAAGTACGGCTGGCTGTACCGCGGCGTCGACCGGACCCCGTTGACCCTTGACAAGGACCTTCGCCATCTCACGGTCGAGGACTTCGCGGGGGTCGACGCCGTCGTGCACATGGCGGAGCTGTCCAACGACCCGCTCGGCGCGCTCGCCCCGGACGTGACGTACAAGGTGAACCACGTCGGCTCGGTCCGGCTGGCGAAGCTGGCCAAGCAGGCCGGCGTCGAACGGTTCGTCTACATGTCCTCCTGCAGCGTCTACGGCGTCGCGACCGGTGTGGACGTCACCGAGGCCTCGCCGGTGAACCCGCAGACCCCCTACGCCGAGTGCAAGGTCTACGTGGAGCGTGACGTCGCCCCGCTGGCGGACGACACCTTCTCGCCGACCTTCCTGCGCAACGCCACCGCCTACGGTGCCTCCCCGCGGCAGCGTTTCGACATCGTGCTCAACAACCTGGCCGGGGTGGCCTGGACTACCGGCGAGATCGCGATGACCTCGGATGGCACCCCGTGGCGCCCGCTGGTCCACGGGCTCGATATCGCGAAGGCGATCCGCCTGGTGCTGACCGCACCGCGCGACATCGTGCACAACCAGATCTTCAACGTCGGCGACAGCGAGCAGAATTACCAGGTGAAGGAGATCGCGGACGCGGTCGCCACGGTGTTCACCGGCTGCACGCTGAGCTTCGGTGACAACGGCGGTGACAATCGCAGCTACCGGGTGTCGTTCGACAAGATCGCCTCCACCCTGCCCGGCTTCTCCTGTGACTGGAACGCGCTCAGGGGCGCCCAGCAGCTGCACGACGTCTTCACCCGTATCCAGCTCGACAACGAGACGTTCACCGGCCGCGGGCACACCCGGCTCAAGCAGCTTCAGTACCTGATCCGCACCGGCCAGCTCGACGCCGACCTGTTCTGGGCCCACTCGTGATCATTACGCCGACGCCGATCGCCGGGGTGATGATCGTCGATGTCGAGCCGTTCCCCGATGCCCGCGGCATGTTCGCGCGCACGTTCTGTGCCGACGAGTTCGCCGCCGCGGGGCTCACGGTCGACGTCGCCCAGTGCAGCGTGGCCTACAACGCCTCCGCGGGCACCGTCCGCGGGATGCACTGGGCGGGGGAGCCGGTGCGGGAGACCAAGCTGGTGCGCTGCACCCGCGGCGCCCTGCTCGACGTCGTCGTCGATCCCCGCCCGGACTCGCCGACCTATCTGCGGCACGTGGCGGTGGAGCTCTCGGCCGACAACCATCGGGCGCTGTTCATCGACGCGGGCCTGGCGCACGGGTACCAGACGCTCGTCGACTCCACCGAGGCGACCTATCAGATGAACGTCCCGTTCACGCCGGGACACGACCGTGGGCTGCGCTTCGACGACCCGCGACTGGGCATCGTCTGGCCGCTGCCCGTCTCGGTGATCTCCGACAAGGACCGTGCGTGGCCGCTGCTGGCCGGCGATGGCCCGGCCGGACCATCCGGCGACGCCGCGCCACCCGGCCCTCCCGGCATCCAACGTGATGTAGCTCATGCATCCGGCGGGGTCGGCGCGACGGCCTGAATCCGTCGTCCCCGGTTCGGTCGACCGCCGGGCCTCCGCTCCACCAGTGAAAATCAATGCTGGCAGGGAAAAGTGGGCGGGTGTGGGGTGTTGCCCACGAACGGGGGCGGGTGCTGGAGGGCATCCCACGTCTTGCCAGCTGGACAACCAGGCGCGGACGTGAGGGTTGGATTACCGGGGTTTCCCCCGACCGGCTGAACGAGGCCGTCGGTCGACAGTCGGTCGACCGACGGCCGACAATGCCTGCAACGCCGCGGATACCCGCCGGGCGGGACGGCTGGCGGGGCCGGCTCGGCGGCGTCGGGGGGTGGTGCCACGGCTTCCTCTCGGCGACTGTGGGTCACGTGGGGGGTGGTGCCCACCGGCTAGCATGACCCGGCGTGCGCAGAACCCATGACCGCCGATCTTCGCCGGAAAATCATCGGGCTGCCGTCAGCGGTGCCGGCGGTGGCATCTCGCCGACGGAAACGAGCGCTCGTCCGGCGGTCGCCGCTGCGGCGGTGGGTGGCGGGTGTCCGGCCGATGACCGGTGCCCGCATGCCCGGTGCCCGCGCTCTCCTTCCTGCCTTCGCCGGCGATCGCCCGGCGGCGTGGCGGGCCCGTCCCGGCTTCACGAAGATCATGTCGTTCGCGGGACCGTCACATCCTTCTGGTCGGATGTGCGGTCATCATGTCGTTCGGCCTCTCGTTCGGCCTCGCGGCCGACTGGCACAGCCATTCCCGTCCACCAGATCGTGAAGATCGATGTCGACACCTCACCTAGGGGAACGCATGTCATCCGCAACCCCGGCCCAGCGCGGTAGTGGCACCGCCGAGGCCGACGCGACCCAGAAGCAGGCGACCCAGAAGCAGGATGCTCCCGGCGGCATCGCCACGGCGGTAATCGCCTGCCGGTCCTGCGGCGGACCGGCCCCGCGCCTGTTCCTCTCCCTGGGGTCCACCCCCATCGCCAACCGCCTGGTGCGCGCCGACGCCCTCGACGCGACCGATCCGTCGTTCCCGCTTGAGGTCGGCTTCTGCGAGGCCTGCGCACTCGTCCAGCTCACCCACGAGCTGCCGGCGTCCGAGATCTTCGACGAGGACTATCCCTACTTCTCCTCGTTCTCCGACATGCTCGTCCGCCACGCGGAGAAGCACGTGATCGACCTGATCGCGAGCCGCAACCTCGGGCCGGACAGCCTGGTGGTCGAGGTCGCCAGCAACGACGGCTACCTGCTGAAGGCGTTCGTCGAGCGGGGCATCCCGGTCCTCGGGATCGAGCCGACCCCGGGCCCGGCCGCGGCCGCCCGGGAGGCGGGCGTGCCGACCCGCGAGGAGTTCTTCGGCGCGGAGCTCGCCCGTCAGCTCGTCGCGGAGGGTCGCAAGGCCGATGTGATCATAGCGAACAACGTGATGGCCCACGTCCCGGACCTCAACAGCTTCGTCGAGGGCTTCTCGATCCTGCTCGCCGACGGCGGCCTCGTCGACGTCGAGAACCCCGGGGTCGGCGCGTTGCTGGCCCACACCGAGTTCGACACGGTCTACCACGAGCACTTCTGCTACTTCTCCACGATCGCGGTCGACGCCCTGATGCGCCGGCACGGCCTCGCGCTCGTCGGCGTCCAGGAGTTCCCCGAGCTGCACGGCGGCACCCTGCGGTGGAGCATGCAGCACACCGCCACCGCGGACCCGGCCGAGTCGGTGGCGGCGGTGCTCGACGCCGAGCGGGCCGCCGGGCTCGACACGTTCGACCGGTACGCCAGCTTCGGCGACGACGTCCGCGCCGTGCAGGACGAGCTGGTGGCGTTGCTGCGCTCGCTGCGCGCCGACGGTAGGACCATCGCCGCCTACGGCGCGGCGGCCAAGGGAGCGACCCTGCTGAACTCCAGCGGCATCGGTACCGACCTGCTCGATTTCGTCGTCGACCGCAACATCCACAAGCAGGGCCGGTACCTGCCCGGCGCCCGGTTGCCGATCCTCGATCCTGCCGTCCTGCTGGAGCGGCAGCCCGACTACCTGCTGCTGCTGGCGTGGAACGTGAAGAAGGAGATCATCGCCCAGCAGGCCGAGTACGCCGCGCGCGGTGGCTCCTTCATCGTGCCGGTTCCCCGGCCCGTAGTGCTGTAGGCAACCCATCGTGGTCTCAGGCCGTCGTTATTTCCGTCCGCGGTTGTGCGGACCCTGCTCGCTGGGCCGGCTGAGCCGGTCGGGCTGGTCGAGAGAGCGGGTATGACGGACATCGACGTGGACCTGAGAGCCACGGGTGGGGAGGACGACTCCCCACCCGAGGGTTCCCCTGACGAGACCCGGTACGTGCCACGATCCCAGCGTCCCGCGCGGGCGACCGGGCAGCGTCCCGGAGAGCGGACCGAACGTCTCGGCGAAGGGTTCGAACGCCGTGGCGGCCGCCGACCCGGCGAGGTTTTCGAGGTGTCCACGGGGCCGATCCGCCCGCAGCCCGCTCCGGCGCCGGCGCCGCGGCCGGAATCCGGGGCGGGCGAGCAGACCATCAAGGTCTCTGGACTGCCGTTGATCCGCCGCCCGCCCCCGGGTACCGTGCGGACCGGCCCGGTGCGGCCCCACGGCGATCCGTCGGAGCAACGGCCCACCGCTTCCCCGGGCGAGATCTCCGTGAGCCGGGTGCCAACGGCCGGGAAGGCGGGAGACGGGAAGGCGGGAGAACCGTCGGGCGAGGCCGGGGGAAGACCGCCAGTCGACCCGGTCCGCCCCGCGGGGCCGGTGTCCGGGCGGTCCGGGCCCGCGATCCAGCCGCCCGACGTCGTCACCGCCACGATGGACCTGAGCGCGCTGCAACGCCGGCTGCGGGCGGAGAAGACCGAGCTCCTCCGGCGGGTCGAGGGGCAGACTCCCCGGCATCGCCGCTCGGACCGGCGGGCGCGTCGAACCGACGAGACCGATCCGGAGAGCACACAGATCTTTCCGCGGCCGCCCCCCGCCGGGCGTGGCGGCCGATTTCCCGGGGCGGGCACCGCGCGGTCCCGCGGTCGACGAAGGCCCGCCGCGACGGGCGGCGGCGAGCGGGCCGCCGCGGCCGCGTCCTTCGGGCCGGGGCCCGGTAACGGGGCCGACGGCCTGGTGGACGATCTGACCGGCGACGAGGGTCCGGGCCGCGAGGGTCCGGGCCGCGAGGGTTCCGGCGGCCGTGGCGGAGCCAGGTCGAAGGCGATCTGGACGCTGGCGGACCAGGCCGTCTCCAGTGCGACGAACGCCGCGGTCTCGTTCCTGATCGCCCATCAGGTCAGCGACGTCGAGTACGGCGCGTTCGGTATTGCGTACACGTTGTTCTCCATCGTCATCGGCCTGGTCCGCGCCGGAAGCTGCATGCCGCTGAGCATGTTCTACTCGGGTGCCACTCGGAGCGACTTCCGGGCGGCGGCCACCGCCACCACCGGCTCGTCGTTCGTCTTCGGTGTGGCCGTGGGAATCGCGTTCGTCGGTCCGGGTCTGCTCCTCGGCGGCCCGGTCGGGTCGTCGTTGTCGGCGATGGGCCTCGTGCTGCCCGGCCTGCTGCTGCAGGATGCGTGGCGCTATGTCTTCTTCGCGATGGGGAAGCCCTTCGGCGCCTTCGTCAACGACACCGTCTGGGCGGTCGTCCAGATTTTCGGGATCTTCCTGCTCATCCACCGCGGTGTGACCGCATCCCCGCCGCTGCTGCTCGCCTGGGGGGCCTCGGCTCTCGTCGCGGCCCTGCTGGGGATAGCCCAGGCCGGCTTCTGGCCGTCGCCCGGCGAGACCCTTCGATGGCTCCGCAGGAACAAGTCGAACTCCGCCTATCTGGCGGCGGAGTTCATCACCGTCCAGGGCGCGATGCAGACCTCGCTGCTGGTGATCGGAGCGGTGGGTTCGCTGGCGACGGTGGGCGCCCTGCAAGGTGCGCGCACGCTGCTCGGCCCGACCACGGTGGTCGGGGTGGGGGTCGTGAGCTTCGCGTTGCCGGAGTTCTCCAAGCGGACCTCCATGACCCGCCACGCCCGGGAGCGCGCCGCCTACGCTCTCTCGGCCCTCGTCCTCGCCATCGGCACGGCGTGGAGCCTGATCTTCTACCTCCTTCCGGAACGTTACGGCCAGGCGTTGTTGGGCGACTCGTGGGACGGCGTCAGGAACATCCTGGGGCTGTCGATTCTGCACTATCTGGCCGCGTCGGTCCCGGTCGGACCGGCCTGCATGGTCTACGCACTCGGAAAAGCCAAGATCACATTTCGGGTCAATGCGGTCTTTGCGCCGATGTTGTTTGGTTTTCCTATCATTGGGTTGCTTGTCGGGGAGGCGCGGGGTGCGGTCGTCGGCTATAACATTGCTTTCTGGTCCATTGCGCCGGTGTGGTTTGTGCTGCTCCGTCGACTCGCTCGGGAGCACGACGCGGAGCAGGCCGCGCTGCGGGCGGCGCGGGGCGGCTCCGGGCCTGACCCCGCCCCGGCGGGGCCGGGAGGACGAGAGCTGCCGCGCCCGCGCCGGGCCGGGATGAGCGACGCACGTCGGTCGAGACGGTCGAACGCTGGCGAATCTGACCATCGAATGGATCCCGTGGATGATGTCGAGGGTATGGATGTCGCTCCGGAGCACGGCCCTCGCCGGCCTGGTCGCGGAACCGGATCGCGGCGTGGTGGGCGGGGCACCTGAGCATCCGCGCGGCGTCAGTCATAGCTATAGACCGTTTACTATCCGCTATCGGCTATGCTCACAAATCGGTTCCGTCAGATCTAGACCGTGGTCCGGCAAACGGGCCGGATGCTCCTGTGGGGGGCCACATTGAGTTCGCTTCATGTCCCGCTGGAGGAGTCGTTGCGTCGTCTCACCGGCACTCCGATCCGGGTACGGGCCCGGTCCGCTCGTTCCGAGTCCGTGGCGGGTGCGTCATGAGTCGCAACGTGCAGGCGGGCAACGAGACCAGCCGGGCTCCCTCCGCCCCGTCCCTGCTTCGTATCCTCCAGCCACGGCTGCTGGTTGTCGCCATCGTCGTGGTCGTCTTCGCGGCTCTGGCGGCCGCCTACTCCAAGACGCAGACGGCGACCTATCGGTCGAGTGCCCGGGTCTTCCTCTCGACGGACTCGGGTACGCTCGGCGCCAACTCGGTCGACGCGACCCGCTTCGTGCAGACCCAGGCGCAGTTCGCCCAGTCCTCGGCGGCCGTCGCGGAGATCGCGAAGGAACTCAAGCTGCCCGAGCTGGACGTCGCCGCCCGGCTCAGTACCTCGCCGTCCGACGAGGGCTACTTCTTCGTCATCAAGGGGACGGGCCCGAGCCAGCAGGCGGCGGACGCGCTGGTCAAGTCGGCCGAGGATGCCTACAGCAAGCTTTTGACGACCTATGGCCCCAACAGCCAGGCGAATATCAGCGCCATGATCAAACTTCGTGACGGGCTGGTGGCGGAGCAGGCCGCTGCGGGCCAGGGAGCCGGTATTGCCGGGAGCGTCGACAACACCGTCCGCAACACGCAGATCGCGAACCTCAACACGCAGATCGCCACCGCCCGTACCGCCTCCGCGCTGGCGAGCGCGTCGATCAAACTGGCCGAGCCACCCGTCGCCGAAGGCCAGAGCGGGCCGAACCTGTTCCGTAACACGCTGGTCGCTGCGATCGTCGGGTTGCTCGGTTCGATCGCGGCGATTTGGATCATGTATCAGCGCCGGCCCACCATCCTCGACCCGCACAACCCATCCGACACCCTGGGCGTGCCGCTGATCGCCGTCCTGGAGCCGGGACGGACCACCGCCAGCGCGGCCGAGACCCTGGTCTCGGCGATGTCCGCGGTGATGTCCCCGACGAGCAAGGTGATCGCGTTCACCCCGGCGTCGCGAGGGGACCTGACCGCCGATCTCGTCGCCTCCGTGGCCGCCGCATGGTCCGATGATCAGGGCGTCGTCCTGATCCTGGACACCTCGCCGTCGTCCGAGGTGCGGGGAGTTCTTGAGGGACTGCCCCGGGCGACCTCCGGGGAGCTGCCTCGCTGGGCGCACGAGCCGACCTGCCTGGCACGCTCGTCCGGCACCGGACGGGGGCACATCCTCTACAACCGCGTGTCGCCGGCCCGGGCCGCCCGGCCCGGTGGCCTCGCCCCGATCCTCGCCGACCGGGCGCCGGTCGTCGACCTCGTCATCCTCGTCACCTCGGCGCTGGCCGAGCTGCCGATGACCGCGGCCTCCGCCATCCAGGCCGACGCCGTCGTGGTCATCACCTCCACCGAAACCAGCCTCAAGGAGCTTGAGCAGGTGCCGCGGGACTGGCCGGCGCTCGCCGAGCGAGTCGTGGGCGTCGTGCACGACGGCCGGACCGGCATCCGCCGGGCCGTCGCGGCGGCCCCGGAGCGTCGTTCGTCGGTCGACACCATCACCTCCAATTCCCCGGTGGGGGACTCGGCCGCGGTGAGCAAGCGGGGCGGCGGCGTGGACTCGGAGGCCACCGACCGCTACGCCCGCCCCGGCAAGCGTTAGAGAGCCCGTAGCCGCGAGGGTCCGGGACCCCGAGGTTCCCTGGATTCCAGGCGTCGCAACGCCGGTATGACGAGCCGGGCGGTCAGCGTAATCTGACCGCCCGGCTCCTTCGTTGTACCGGCTTCTTGTCGCGGCTTCTTGTCGTATCTCCGGTCCCTGGGTCTGGTCCCGGCGCCCGGTCCCAGTTCCGGCCATCGCGATGGCCCTACCTGCCAAGATGAGGCGAGAGGCGAGAGGCGAGACGAGCACGGGCAGGGATGGCGGTATGGGCGGATGGCGCCATCCGTGCGCTGTGGTGCGTGCGGTCGCGCGCCTGCTGCGCGCTGGGTCAGATCGAGGCGAAGGACCGGCCCGGTGCGGGAGCCGGTGGGATCCGCGGTGACGGCGCTCCCGGATCCCTCTGGAGCCTGACGGTCTCCTCGGGGGTAACCGTGAACCAGGTGACGAGCAGGAGGCCGAGCCCGGTGACAACCGGGGCCAGCAGGCCTCCGGACAGCACGCTATAGAAGATCAACACCGACCCGGAGAGCACGAACGACTGCGAGCCGCGTACGAACATCGCCACCACCAGACCGATGAACGCGGTGGTCCCGACGACGCCGTACTCGAGGATCAGCTTGGGCAGGAGGGCGTAGTTCAGCGGCAGTCCGGTGCGGTAGAAGAACGCGGCCGCGTCCCGGTCGGCGAACCCGGGCCCCGAGCCGAACGCCACCGTCATCGGGTCGCTGCCGAGCGCGTCCCAGGTCCGCTGGTACGGCTGGACGAAGCGCAGGCTGCCGCTGGACGTCGATGAGGATGTCTCCGTAGCACGCGCGGCGAAGATGCTCGATGCCGGGGTGAAGCTGATGATCAGCGCCACGAGGCTCACTCCGAGCAGGGCGGTGAGCGCGAATCGGGCGCCCTTGTGAACGGCCAGCAGGACGCCTGCGCAGGCCAGCAGGAGCAGACCTGTGCCGGAAACGGTGCTCAGGATGGCCAGCACAAACATGATCATGCGCCACCAGCCGCCGTTGCGCAGTGTGCAGACCACGATACCGAAGCCGAGGAACTGTGAGCAGAATGACGCCTCGAGGCAGATGAAGGCGTTCGACTTGTACAACGACGAGCCGTACTGCACGGGGTAGGACGTGTTGAACCCATGCATCAGGAACTGCGACGGCACGATGTCCTTGACGACGTCGGTGTACGGAACGCCGACGAGCTGAATGGCGAACTGGAACAGCGCGAGACCGGCGAGTACCGTGATCATGATCAGAAAACGGTCCAGCAGCCGGGGCAGGAGAGCGCGGGCGTCCGCGCCGCGCAGGCCGAGGACGAACGGCACGTACGTCGCCAGCAGCAGCAGCAATGAGGTGAAGGACGTGTCGTCCTTCTCGCGGAGGAAGCAGACGAGTGCCGAGGCCGAACATGCCGTCATCGCGACGAGGTAGGTGGTCACCCGGCTGGAGTTGTACGTCAGACCTCCGCGGCGCAGCATCAAGGCCGCGCAGACATAGGTGATCGGCAGGATTACCTGGACCTGTGAACCGCCCACCGGGAAAGCGATCCGTTGCAGGAAGATCTCGCAGAAGAGCAGGATCGTCAGCATCCGGAAGGTGGCGTCGTTGACCGACTTCCCGCTGCCGGCCTCCTGGGTCGGGATCACCCACGACCGTGGAATCCTGGTCGTGAGCGTGGTGGTGACCACTGGTTCCCGTCCCCCCCGTTCCTGGTCAGTGGGCTCCCGGGCGCCGCGTCCGGCGACGGGGGTCCGGCGATGGAAGCCCATCCGCACGTCGGCAGGTCGGCTAGCTGGCGCTACGGGCGGACGGCGTGGGCGATTCAGTCTATCCGGGGCCCTCGTGCCGTCTCGCAAGGTGGTCTCCGTGCCGTTTCCGGAGCGCATGGTTGCGTCTCCGTCACGCCTTGCAGCCAGCTGCTGGGGGGCTCTTCGAACCCGGCACGGGCGATGAATAATAGCGGTCGTCAGGCTTGACCGCCATCGGTTCGTATCCGTGCAGATCTGGATTCCGGCGGGGCGGGGCGGACACATGCCCTCGGCCACCCGGGACCCGGACGCTACACCGCTGACCTGCTCCGCCGCGGCCGCGGAGGCCGGTTCGTCCTGGTCCTGGATCTTGCTTCCGGATCTTGGTTCCGGTCCCGGGGTTCCGGTCCCGAGTCCGGGACCGCGCCGTCGGCGGACTTCTGGGCCTCGGGGCCCGTGGGCTCTGGCGCGCCCACGGGCCCCGAGTCGTTGCGCAGCGTGAGTGCGTCAGTAGCTCTTCTTCGCCGGCCGCAGGTGCAGCTCGGTGATCTCCGCGGTGGGTGGGAGCCGGATCAGATAATTGACGAGATCGGCCACGTCGGCCGCTTGGACGAGCAGCTCGGGTGCGTACTCACGGCCTTCCCGGGCGTAGATCGCCTCCTGCCTTGGGGTCGCCGTACGGCCGAGATGGATGGTGGTCACCCGGATGCCGTCGGCGTTGATCTCCTGGCGCAGGCTGTCGGCGAACCCCCGCATGGCGTGCTGGGTGGCGGCGAACACGCTGGTGCCCGCGCCGGCCCGGATGCCCTGGGTGGAGTTGACGATGACGATGTCGGCGCCGCGGTCGGCCCCGGCGACCCGCAGCGCCGGCAGCAGCCGCTGGGTGAGCGCGTATGGTGCTCGGACGTTCGCGAGGTACTGGGCGTCGAGATCGGCCAGCGACACGGCGTCCACCCGGGCGCTTCCGTAGGCGCCGGCGCTGTGCACCAGATGATCGACGCGGCTGTAGCGGTCCGTGACCTCGGCGGTGAACGCGACGACGGCCGCGTCATCGGTCAGGTCGAGGCGCACCGGCGTCAGGGTGCCCGGACCGCTCGCCTCCTTGCCGAGGGCGTCGAGCCGGGTCTGGTCGCGCCCGAGCGCGAGGACGGTGGCTCCGCCCGAGGCCAGCCGCAGCGCGGTGGCCCGGCCGATGCCGCTCGACGCACCGGTCACCACGGCGACCCGCCCGGCGAGCGGAACCTCGTCCGCCGCCGGGTCGCCCGCGCCGGATCCGTTCGGGGCCGCCGTCATGCGTTCTGGTGGGAGAACACCAGCATCGCGTCCTCCCGCGGCGGCGCGGTGTCGTAGGTCAGGCAGATGTCCTCGGGAATCCGGCTCAGGTCGGTGCCACGCAGGTAGTCCCGCATGGTCGTGCCGGTGCACTCCGCGTCGACGTTCGGCGCTCCGACGTGGTTGACCACGTCGTCGAAGTGGACGGTGCGGAAGTCCATGCTGAACCGGGTGCGGCCGGAGTTGTTCGGCACCGAGGAGTGCAGCTGGGCCGCCGAGAAGATCATTATGCCGCCGGAGGGGGCGACCACCCGGGTCTGCGGAAAGATCTCCACCTCCTCCTCGGGCTTGGGCTGCTTGCGGGTGTCGGACTTGATGTGCTTCGCGGCGTCGGCCCGGTTCTTCGCGTTCCACTCGTAGTAGTCGTAGTCGCGGGAACCGTTCTTCACGCCCTGGGAGAAGTAGCGCGGGTGGAAGGCCATGGCGTTCTCCGGCACGATGTCGAAGATCGGCATCCACCAGTTGAGCTGGCAGAACGGTGCCGAGTACCAGGTGTCGCGGTGCGGGTGGAAGGCATAGGCGATGCCCGAGGTGAGGTAGTCGTCCGACGTCGAGGTCCGCAGCCGGGGCACGTCGAAGTAGGTCTTCGACAGGTCGCAGCCGTGCTCGGCGAGAATCGCCGGCAGCAGTTCCTTGCAGGTGGGGTGGTGGATGAACCGTGGCTTCAGCTCGGCGAGCAGGGCCGCGTAGTCCTCGACCGGCATGTGGTACTGCGCCGTCTCGGGGTCGAGATCGCCGAAGGCCTCGCGGATCAGGGTGCGGCTGAACTCGACGAACTCCCGCGTCGCGGGCCTGGGCGCGTAGACGAACAGCTCGCCGGCGTAGAGCCTCGCCCGCCGCTCGTCATCGGACAGCGTGGATTCGACCAGTACCGAACTCATTAGGTTCCCCCTCGGAACGAACATGGGTGAGAAGCAGCCGGGCCATGGCGAGTTCGTCCGGCGTGGTGACATGGATGTTCGCCGGCTCGCCGGGGACGACCACGACCAGGCCGCCGGCCGCGGCAACCATCGCCGAGTCCTCGACGGCCTCGCGGGCCTCCGCGTGCACGGAGCGCAGCAGGTCCGCCCGGAAGGCGTGCGGGGTCTGCACGAGCCGGTGAGTCTCCCGCGGCAGCGAGGCCCCGGTGACCAACCGGGGGGTGTCGTCGGGGGGGCTGCCGAGCACCGTCGAGCGGATCTCCTTGACGACCTCGGTGAGCGGGAGCCCGGGTACGGCCGCGTCGGCGCCGGCGCGGACCTCGTCGATGACCCGCTGGTACAGGGCGGGAGTCGCGAGTGGATGGGCGGCGTCGGTGACCACGATGACCCCGGCGTCCGCGGGCACGGCAGCCAGCCCCGCCCGGACGGACTCGGCCCGGGTGGCGCCGCCAGCGACCATCCGCACTCCGTCCGGCGGTGACCAGTGGCCGATCAGGGCGGCGGGGACGACCACGACGATGCCGTCACTGGCGGGCCGCGCCGCCGCGACCGGATGGGCGAGCAGGGGCTCACCCCCGAGGTCGAAGAACTGTTTCGGCCCGCCGAAACGCGTGCCGCCGCCGCCGGCCAGCACGATCGTCCAGACCGGGCCGCTGTTCCCGGTGCTCCCCGCACCGTTGGCGACGGCGACAGCGGTGTCGGTCACCGCCGGGCTCCCGCGGGCGCGGCGCTGGTGACGTCGCTGCTGGTGACGTCGCTGAGTAGATCGACGCCCGCCAGGGCATCGGCCGCCGCCGCGACGGTGTCGAACGGCAGGTCCGCGCGGTCGGCGATGTCGAGCAGGCTGCGCGTGCCGTCGGCCAGGTTCAGCACCCACAGCAGGCCCATCTCGATCGCCTGGCGGTTCATGGTGGCCCCGATGGCGCGGTACAGGCCCCGCCGGCCGAGCTGCGGCTCCCCGTACGGGGTGGTGTTGCGCCAGATGCGGTCGCGCTCGCAGATGTCGATCGTCCGCAGCAGGATCGCGAACGAGTCGGCCAGTGACTGCGGGGTCACGAAGTCGAGGTCGTCCGCGGACGTGTGGTACTGCGGATAGTCGCCGTGCTGGCCGCGCCCGAACCGGCCGACGGGCAGGTCGAAGCCAGGGGAGCAGAACTGCCGTTCGTCGTAGCCGTAGGGGGAGAAGTCGACGACCCGGTGCGGCCGCCCGGTCTCGGCGAGCGCCGCCGCCGCGGCCCGGTCGACGGCGGCGTTACCCCGCCGGCTGCGCTTGTAGGTCGGGTCCGACCGGTCGCCCAGGCCGGTCAGCACCAGCCCGTGCCGAATGCGCCCGACGGTGTCGCGGTTGCGCGCGAGCCAGGTGATCGATCCGATCGTGCCGGGGATGAACAGCAGCCGGAAGGTGTGCCGGCGGGGCAGCCCGGCCAGGGTGCGGGCCAGCAGGGTGGCCGTGGCGATGCCCGAGCAGTTGTCGTTCGCCATCGCCGGGTGGCAGGTGTGGGTCGTGATGAGGAACTCGTCGTCCGTGGTCCCGGGCAGCACGATCTCGCCGTAGGTCAGCGACCCCGCGGTGAGGGTGGTGTCGATCTCCACGTCGTACTCGCCGTCGGGCAGCGCGGCGAGCTGCCGGTCGGTCAGGCAGAAGCCCCAGTTCTCGGTGTAGTAGGAGGTCCGGTAGGGCACCCAGTCCGGGCGGTCCGGCATCGAGAACAGGTGCGGGCGCAGCTCGTCGAGGGACAGCCGGGCGCGGACCGGTGTGCTGTACCCCAGCAGGTGCAGCGGGTTGTCAGCGGCGTCGACGACGGTCTTGCCGTCCGGGCCGGTCAACCGGGCCGAGGCGACGTTCCATTCCCGGGGCACGGTCCAGTCCAGGACCGGTGTCCCGCTGGGGACCTCGTGCACCGTGAGCGCGGGCTCCGGGCCGAGCGCCCGCGCGACGGTGGCGAGCGTCGTGCGGACACCGTCCCCGGTGATGCTGCGCATGGGGGGCAGCAGGGTGGCGACCAGGTCGTGCAGCCACGTTCCCGGGTCGGCGCCTGCCGTCGCCGCGTACTCGCCGGCGTCGGCGGGCTCGGAACCGTTCGGGGGGGAAGCGTTCAGGGGGGAAGCGTTCGGCTCGGGACCGCCGGAGCCGCGGGAGGAATCGCTCATCGCTGGACCCGTCCGGAACCTCAGCCGGCCCAGACACGCCAGGGCGCGGCACCGGAATCCCAGAGCTGGTTCAGCTCGGTCCAGTCGCGGAACGTGTCCATACCCATCCAGAACCCGTCGTGAGTGTGCAGGGTCAGCTCGCTGTCCCGGGCCAGCTGCTGCAGCGGGTGACGCTCCAGCAGCAGCGCCGGGTCGTCGTCGAGGTACTTGTCGATGAACTCGCGCTCGAAGACGAAGTATCCCCCGCTCACCCAGCCGGTCTGCGGCGGCTTCTCGGCGAAGAGGGTGACGGCGTTGCCGTCCGTGGTCAGCTCGCCGTAGCGACTCGACGGCCGGACGCCGGTGACCGTCCCGATCCGCCCCGACGCCAGGTGGTCGGCGAGCACCGCGCCGACATCGACGGCACCCACGCCGTCGCCGTAGGTCAGCATGAACCGCGGGCCGGTCAGGTACTGGGCGACCCGGCGCAGCCGGGCTCCGGTTCCGGTGAGTAGGCCCGTCTCGGCGAAGGTCACCTCCCACGCCTCGTCGCCCACGGTGTTGTGGAACTGGGGGGTGTGGTCGTCGGAGAGCGTGAGGGTGAAGTCGGCGACCTGCGCACGGTAGGCGAGGAAGTAGTTCTTGATCAGATCGCTCTTGTAGCCGAGGCAGAGCACGAACTTACGGAAGCCATAGTGCTCGTAGGTCTTCATGATGTGCCACAGCACCGGCTTGCCGCCGATGTCCACCAGCGGCTTGGGTAGTTTCTCGCTGGCTTCCCGCAGCCGGGTTCCCATCCCGCCGCACAGGATCACGACGGGGATGTCCGCCACGTCGGGAATCTCGCTGGTCTGGGCGATCTCGATGCTCAAGGCTGTTGCGTCTCCCGTGCTCATGCCCCGGTCCGGACGCACTCGGGGCGGATGGGCGTCAATGGCCTGGTCGTTGCGGGACCGCGACGCGCTCCGGGTGATCCGGGGCAGCCGTCCCGCGGGCCGGCTGGTCGTGACCGGTGGGGGCAGCCACCGGGCGGTCCGGCTGCGCGGGCGGCGCGTTCCCACGCGGGTGAGGACGTCGCTGCTCGCCCGCGAACGTGCGTGCGGGCGTGACCCGTGGCAACGGTACCGTATGGTCCTTTGCCGGCTGGCGGTGTCCCTACGAACCCGCGTATGCGGCATAGACCCCACAGCCCCGCGGGCCTCCCACGCGTCTGACTTCCCTGACTTCCCTGGCTCCGGGACCGGATGACGGTTTCGGTGGGTCGGGTGCGCGTGTCGAACAATTCTCTCGGAGCGGGAGGGTTGGTCTACGGATGGCTGATCGTTGCACTGCGTGATAAGCCGAGGCCGCCGAAGGTGCACTTCGTCGGTGGTTGTTACTGTTTAGCGATCACTCTCGGATTACCGAACGAGCCTCGGCTCAGGTGTCGACGGTGATGGCGGACCTCGTTGCGAGCCACCGGATCGGGGAGAGTGTCGCGCTTGGCCGCACTTTTGCACTACATGAGTAAAAATGACTTTATAGATAGAAATGTACGACTGGGGTGATGCGGGTGCGCGGGCGCTCCTGGTCGGATGACCCTCCGGCCGCTGGTCGCTGGCCGGTGGCCGGATCGCCATCCTCGGACCAGGACGGCACGGTGCATCACTCCGAGACGGACCCGCCCCGTTCGGCCGATCGGCGGCCCGCCGGTGGGAGCGCCGGCATGCCGACCCCGTCCCGGGGCGAGTGGCCGGACGCCCGGCTGCTCCCGCTGCGCCGTCGCCGAAGCGACACGACGCCGCGGATCCTCCGTTCCCCTAGCGAGGGTTCCCCCACCGAGCTGGTCCACATCCGCCGCGACGGCGCTCCTCGCGACGCGGATGGCGGCCCGGTCACAGCCCCCGGCGGGGACCGGCCGGACCCGGTGCGGGCACGTCCGGACGGCGCCACCACGACCGTGTTCCATTGGCACGGGCGGCAGGCCCCGGCCGGGAAGAGGCTGGACACGCCGGACACGAACGTTCTGGCCCGGGACGTTCTGGCCCGGGACGTGCCGGTCTGGGACGGGCCGGTGCCGGACGCGCGTGTTCGGGCGGACGGCGGCGGTGAACCTGGCCCGGGTCGTCTGTCTCGCGTCGCCGGTTGGATCGCTGCGCGCCCGGGGGGCCGAGCCGGCCGAATCCCGCGTCTCCCGCTTGTCGCGGTCTCGATCGCGGTCGTGACCGCCCTGACCGCCTGGGTTCTGGTGTCCTCCGGAGGACACCCCACGGACACGGTGGCCGGCGGCCCGACGTCCGCCCCGCAGTCGCAGCCCCCGCCGCAGTCGCCGCCCGCGCGGTCGCCGAGCTCCGGCCCCTCGCCCGCACCGGGGGTCCAGCCGCCGGTCACCGTGCCCCGGGTGCAGCGGGCCGCCACGACCGGTGAGTTTCCCACGGGGGTCGCCGCGCACACGTTGGCGCAGGCGAACCGCTGGGCGGAATTCCGTGGCCGGCCCAACGACGTCGTCGTCATGTACACCGAGCGGTCCAGCTGGCGGGCGATCGTCGAGCCCTGGATCGGTCGCGGCGCCTCGACCTTCGCCGGGTTCTCCGGCACATGGGTCATCAGCCAGCCGCTCTTTCCGGACGAGGGGCCGGAGAAGGGCAACCTCGCCGACTGCGCGGCCGGCCGCTACGACGCCGAGTGGCGGCAGTTCGGCCGCTGGCTGGTGAGCATGGAGCGGGGCGACTCGTTCGTCCGGCTGGGCTGGGAGTTCAACGGGCTGTGGTTCGCGTGGGCGGCCACGGACCCGCAGCAGTGGGTGCAGTGCTTCCGTAACGCCTCATCGGCGATCAAGGCTACCAGTCCGCGGGTCCGCATCGACTGGAACCTCAACGCCCACGGCTCGACCACGTCGGTCGGCGCCTTCGATCTCTACCCGGGTGACCAGTACGTCGACGTCATCGGGGTCGACAGCTACGACCAGTACCCGCCGAGCCCGACCTACGCTGACTTCGACAACCAGTGCAACGAGACCGGCGGTCTCTGTCAGGTGATCATCTTTGCGCGGATCCATCACAAGCTGTTCTCGGTGCCGGAGTGGGGCGTGGTCAGCCAGCAGGGCACCAAGGCGGGTCGGGTCGGGGCCGCGGGTGGGGACAACCCCGTCTATATAGAGAAGATGCACGAGACGTTTGTGCGTAACGCGGACATTCTCGCCTACGAGGCGTACTTCCCCGATGCCGTGCCGAACAACGTCCGTTCCTCGTTGGTCGACCCCACCATCAATCCCGCGGCGGCGGCGATGTACCAGCGGCTCTGGGGCTGATCCCTGGGGGCTGATCCCTGCCGGGGCTGGCTCGTCCCTGTTCGCCTGGTGGCCCGGGCTGCGGGGGTATCGCAGGACACGGTCTTGCGTGGGGCGGACAGCAGTCCTCAGCACGATGGGCACGGCGGTGAAGACGGGCATCTTAGACCCCGCGTCGTCCGCCGCGTCCGCCGCGCCCGCCACAACCAGTACCCGGTCAAGAAGCCCGGCCAGCGCGGCACCCGCCACGACGCCCCGCCCACGATCAGGCTCGCCAACCCGGTACTCCCTGGCATCGGGCGCCGGTGATCGGTGCTTACCCGGGTAGCTGCCGCCAGATTGCGCGCCAGCGGGTGTCGGACAGGGAAGCCGGATCGGCGCCCTCGGCACGGACTGTGCCCTCGACGGCGGCCAGCCGGTCCCGGAAGCGACGGGCGGTCGCCCGAAGGGCCCGCTCCGGATCGACGGAGGCCGTCCGGGCGAGCGCGACGGCGGCAAAGAGCAGATCACCGATCAGGTCGTCCCCCGCCGTGCCCGACCGGGCCAGTACGGCGGCCGTGGCGGCGATCTCGGTGACCCGATCGCCCGCGTCGGTCACACCCCACGCGGCCGTCCCGGTCAGCGCGAGATCCGCCGGGACGCCGATGCCGGCCGCCCGCTTCAGCAGCTTGGCCGCGAGGGACAACGCCGGTTGGGAGAGTGGGACACCCTCGGTCACCGAGACGCGCCCCTTCTCGACCGCCTTGATCGCGTCCCAGTTGGCGACGACGTTCGCCGGACCGTCCACGACCACGTCACCGAACACGTGCGGATGACGGCGGATCAACTTGGCCACCAGACCGGCCGCGATGTCATCGACGTCCCAGCCGTCGTCGGCGCGCTCGGCGGCGATCCGAGCGTGGAAGAGCACCTGCATCAGCACGTCGCCGAGTTCCTCGCGCAGCTCGGTGAGATCGCCGTCCTCGATCGCCTGATACGCCTCGTACGTCTCCTCGACCAGGTACGGTGCGAGCGAGGTGTGCGTCTGCTCGGCGTCCCAGGGGCAGCCGCCCGGCGACCGCAGGCGGTCCATGACCGCGACGGCGTCCAACAGGCTCGAGCCGGGCAGCTCCCTGGTGGCCACGAGGCTCGTCACTTCGACCCCGGTCACCCCGTCGACGCCGGCATCGTTGCGTTCCCCGGATCCACTCGCCTCGTCGAGGAGGCAGTCGAGGATGTTCGGCGCAAGCGGATCGGGTAGCCAGGCGACCTCGGCCGCCGCGGGATCAGGCAGGGCGGCCCGGATGAGGGTCACCGCGCCGGCCAGACCGCCGGGATCGCCGGGATCGCCGGGATCGACGATCAGGACGGTCGCACCGGCCGCCCGCAGCGCGGCGAGCTGAGGATGCGTGGGGCTCGCGGTCAGGACGGGCACCGTGCGCACGACATCCCACGCCCGGGCCGTGAGAATTCCCGGTGCCACCCGGGGGCTGGTGACGACCACGGTGATCCGCATCAACATGTCGCCGTCCGCTCAGGATCGGGTGGTCAGGTCCAGGATCGGCGTGGGCGCGGGCTTGCTGGCGATCGAGCCCTCAGCGGCGACCACGGCGAACTGCTTCGTGTCCCAGGTACCAAATCGTGGGTTTATCGAGATGGGATCCCGGGACTCGGCCTGCGCGAGTAGCGGACGCACCTTCGTCGCCCGTTTGTCCGCCACCAGGAACCGAGCCAGGTAGGGCTTGGCCTGCCGGTAGCTGAGAGGGATCTTCCCGATCTGATCGACGATGCTGTCGTACTGGGCGCGGGTGTCCGCGTCGGAGGCGAGGACACCCGGGCTGATCTTGTCCCCGAGCGCCGACTCGAACGCTCCCGAGCGGACGATCGTCGCCACGTCCTGCTGGGCGAAGCCTGCCGCGGCGGCTCGCTGCTCGAACGCCTTCACGCTGCCGAACTGCAGGATCGCGTACGCCTGGTAGTAGGACGCGATGTCCTGGCCGGTCAGCGAGATCCCCAGCCGCTTCGCCTCACCGGAGATCAATTCGAGCTGCACGAGCGTGGTCAGGGTTCGTCGCTGGAGTTCACCCCGGTTGAGACTCTGCGACGCCGACTGCGAGGTCTGCGGGATCGGTACCGTCTGCGCGGCCTTGAGCCCACGGTCGACGATGCCGCGCAGCTGGGAGGTCCCGATGGTCTGCGAACCGACCTGGGCGGCGGCCCCGGCATGGGTCGTGCACCCGGTACCGACGAGCATGAGGAGCCCGACACCGGCGAGGAGACGGGAAAGCTTCACGAGCCGAGACGGTATCCGCTCAGCGTGGCGTACGGTACGGCGCCCTACGCCAGGAGTCAGATCGAGGCCGCCGCGGCGGCGACCGAGTCGCCCGCGACCGCATGCAGGAGCTGGCCGACCCAGACGAGCAGGGCCCGGTCCCGCAATGGCCGGGAACCGATGCGCCCCGTCTCGGTCGGCGCGGGAACGAGTACGGTCCGCACCGCCGGTTTGACCACGGCGCCCCGGTAGAGCCGGGTCAGCCGGAGTGTCTGACTCTCCCGCAGCTCCAGCGGAGCGAACCGGATCTGGCGACCGGCGGTGATGATCTCCGTGACGCCGAAGCGCCGGGCAAGCACCCGCAGGCCCGCGACGGCCAGCAGGTTCTCGACCGGTTCGGGCACCGGACCGAACCGGTCCACGAGCTCGCCACGCACCTCGTCGATGTCGGCGTCCGTGGCGGCGCCGGCCAGCCGCCGGTAGGCATCCAGCCGCAGCCGCTCGCTCGGCACGTAGTCATGCGGCAGGCTCGCGTCGACCGGCAGCTCGACCTTGACCTCCGGGGGCTCCTCGACCCCCTCCCTGCGGTACTCGGCCACCGCTTCGCCGACCATCCGCACGTACATGTCGAACCCGACCGAGGCGATGTGCCCGGACTGCTCGCCGCCGAGCAGGTTGCCCGCTCCCCGGATCTCCAGGTCCTTCATGGCCACGGCCATTCCGGCACCAAGGTCGTTGTGCTGGGCGATCGTGGCGAGCCGGTCGTGGGCGGTCTCGGTCAGCGGCTTGTCCGGCGGGTAGAGGAAGTAGGCGTACGCCCGGTCCCGGCCCCGCCCGACCCGGCCGCGCAGCTGGTGCAGCTGGGACAGGCCGAACACGTCGGCCCGCTCGACGATGAGGGTGTTGGCGTTGGAGATGTCCAGGCCCGACTCCACGATCGTCGTGCAGACCAGCACGTCGAACTTCTTCTCCCAGAAGGAGACCATGACCTGCTCAAGCGCGTCCTCGTGCAGCTGGCCGTGGGCGGTGGCGATCCGCGCCTCGGGAACCAGATCGCGCAGCCGGGCGGCGGCCCGGTCGATCGTCTCCACCCGGTTGTGGATGAAGAAGACCTGCCCCTCGCGCAGCAGCTCCCGGCGGATCGCCGCGGCCACCTGACGGGCGTCGTAGGCGGCGACCGAGGTCAGCACCGGGTGCCGCTCCTCGGGCGGAGTGTCGATGGTCGACAGCTCCCGGATGCCGGTGATCGACATCTCCAGCGTGCGGGGGATCGGTGTGGCGCTCATCGTGAGCACGTCCACCGCCGTGCGCATCTTCTTGAGCTGCTCCTTGTGCTCGACACCGAAGCGCTGCTCCTCGTCGACGATCACCAGGCCGAGATCCTTGAAGCGGTTCTCCCCGGACAGCAGCCGGTGGGTGCCGATGACCACGTCGACACTGCCGGTAGCGAGCCCCTCCTGCACCGCCTTGTGTTCGGCGGGCGAGTTGAACCGGCTCATCGCCTTCACCACCACCGGGAATGCGGCGTAACGCTCGGAGAAGGTCTGGAAGTGCTGCTGGACCAGCAGCGTCGTGGGCACCAGCACCGCGACCTGCTTGCCGTCCTGCACCGCCTTGAACGCGGCCCGCACCGCGATCTCGGTCTTGCCGTAGCCGACGTCGCCGCAGATTACCCGGTCCATCGGGACCGGCTTCTCCATGTCGGCCTTGACCTCGTCGATGGCGGCGAGCTGATCGGGTGTCTCTCGGAACGGGAAGGCGTCCTCCAGCTCACGCTGCCAGGGACTGTCGGGAGCGAAGGCATGCCCGGGAGCAGCCATCCGGGCGCTGTAGAGCCGGATCAGCTCACCGGCGATCTCCTTGACGGCCCTGCGGGCCCGACTCTTGCGCTTGGCCCAGTCGGCGCCGCCGATGCGGTCCAGGCTCGGCGCGTCACCCCCGACATACCGGGTGATCTGTTCAAGCTGGTCGGTCGGCACATACAGTCGGTCGCCCCGGGCGTACTCCAGCAGAAGATACTCCCGCTTGGCGCCCGCGACGGTCCTGGTGACCATCTCGACGTAGCGGCCGACGCCGTGCGCGTCGTGGACCACCATGTCCCCGGGGAGCAGGGCGAGCGGATCGATGCCCTTGCGCCGCCGGCTCGGCATGCGCCGCATGTCCTTCGTGCTCACCCCGCGGGCACCCGCGATGTCGCTTTCAGTAAGAACGGCGAGGCGCAAAGTATCGCTGGTGAAGCCGGTGGCGAGCCGACCGCAGGTGACTATGGCGACGCCCGGAGTGAGCGTGGCCTCCTCGGCGAGGCCGGCGCCCAGGTCGGCGTCGCGCAGCATCTCCACCAGGCGCTGCGCCGGACCGTGCCCCTCGGTGACCAGCAGCACTCGCCAGGACTCGGCGAGCCAGCCCTTGACGTCGGCGATGACCGCCGCGGTGTCCCCGTGGTAGATCGGCGCGGGCCGGAGGCTGGCGACCACCGTGTTGTCGCCGTAGTTGTCGCCGTAGTTGTCGCCGTACTCGGTCCCGTCGTAGGCGGCGCCCGTCAGCCCGGTGCCCGCCGGTTCCCGGTCGCTGCCTGCCGGGGTCGACATGAAGGGAGTGACCGACCACCACGGCAGGCCGAGATCCTCCGCACGCTCGCGGACCTCGATGATCGATCGGTAGGCGGCCGCGCCGAGATCGATCGGCGCGCCGCCACCCAGCGCCGCGACGCTCCACGACGCGTCGAGGAACTCCTGGCTCGTGCGCACCAGTTCGCTCGCCCGCGAACGGACCCGTTCGGGATCGCAGACCAGCACGTGGGTGCCGGCCGGCAGATCGTCCAGGAGTAGTGACATGGCGTCGACGAGTACCGGGGCGAGCGCCTCCATCCCCTCCACGGGGATGCCGTCGGCGATCTTGTCGAGCAGGTCCAGCAGCTCCGGGTGGCGCGTCGCGAGGTCCGCGGCCCGCGCCCGCACCTGCGCGGTCAGTAGCAGTTCGCTGCACGGCGGCGCGAACAGGACACGGCCACCACCGGTCGCGCCATCATCCTCCGGTAGCGCCCGCTGGTCCGCCACGGAGAACCGGCGGATGTCCTCGACTTCATCGCCGAAGAACTCGACCCGCAGCGGATGTTCCTCGGTGGGCGGGAAGACGTCGAGGATGCCGCCGCGCACGGCGATCTCGCCGCGCCGCTCGACCAGGTCCACCCGGTGATAAGCGATGTCCACCAGCCGCGTCACCACGCCGTCGAGGTCGGCCGTATCGCCCTCGGCGAGGGTGACCGGTGCGAGCTCGCCGAGCCCGGCCACCTGGGGTTGCAACACCGCACGGATCGACGCGACCACGATCCGCAGTGGCGGCCGACCGGTGCTCGCCGGATGCGCGAGCCGGCGCAGCACGGCGAGGCGCTGCCCGACCGTGTCAGCCCGGGGGGACAGCCGCTCGTGGGGCAGGGTCTCCCAGCTCGGGAAGACCGTGACCACATCGGGACCGAGCAGGCTGCCGAGCGCCGACGCCAGATCCTCGGCCTCCCGGCCGGTAGCCACGACAGCGAGGACCGGCCGGTCGGCCCCGACCGCCAGGGCCGCGGCGGCGAAGGGCCGCAACGCCGCGGGACCAGCGAGGTCGAGGACCGGTTCACCGACCGCGCCGATCGCCCGGCCCAGGGCAGGGTCCCCGCCGGGACGGGCGATCAGCGCGTCGAGCAACGGCGCGAGGGTCATGGGGTGCGTCCCTGTGCCTCTCGGTTGGTTGGGATCCGATGGTTGGGATCCGACGACGTGACACGGCGAGGCCGGTCCGGCCCTGATCTACCGTCCGGCCCGGCCCCGCTCCACACGACGCTTCCGCCCGGCGATGCCCCGGTCCGCAGGCGCCGGCAGCGGGTCAACCTCGATACCCAATCGATCTTGATGCCGAGCCGACCTTAATACGGGTCAACCTTGATACCGGATCGACCTCGATCGGCTCAGCCCTGTCGGCACAGACGATATGTCCAGCCTACGACAACCTTCCCACCCGCCCCGGCAACCCACCCTCCTCCCGTTCGGACCGGCGCCATGTTCGTCGGGGCCGCGGTAACGTGCGCGTCCATACGAACGCGGGGCCGGCCGGGTGGACGCCGTGGACACGGCCGCGGGGCCGCATCGGCGAGCGCGACGGCTCCGACGTGACGCATCTCACGTTTCCGGCAACGCGGTCCGGTCGGTACCGGACGACGGACGGCACGCTCGGGCGCCCCGCACTCCCCCGTCCCGCCCGCTTCGGCGAAGGGGGCGCCACATCGCCGAGCGACGTACAGTCGACTGCCTGACGTCCGGTCCGGTTGCCCAAAATCGTCCGGTCCGGTCGTCCAATATCTACCCTAACGTAAGGGCCGAGTTGTCCACCAAGCGCCGTGGTGTTTCGGGATCGAACACGACCCGTGGCGACGTTTACCAGATCGGGGACGTTGCGGAGCGGGTCAGCCTCTCCCTGCGAACAGTCCGCTACTATGAGGAGTCAGGGCTCCTCGCGCCGGTAGGTCGGACCGTAGGGGGATTTCGTCTCTACGACGACGACGCCATCGAGCGGCTGCTCCTCATCAAGAAGATGAAACCGTTGGGGTTCACCCTGGAGGAGATACGGTCGCTGCTGGCCCTTCGTGATGAGCTCGCCGAGCCCGACCTCGCCGCGGGCGTCCGGGCCGAGCTCCAGGAGCGGCTTGGCACCTGGGTGGTACTCGCGGAGGAAAAACTCTCCACGCTTCGGGAGCAGGTCAGCGTCGCGGAGTCGTTCGTCGGCGGGCTGCACGACGACGCGAAACGGTCGGGAGGAACCGTCTGATCCGCGGATACCGATCACCGCACCCACCGCGGCGGGCCTCGCGCATCGCACCGGCAAGACCAAGATCAAAACTTGAAGTTATTTTCCGGCGGCGCCAGGGGTCCCCGCACTGCGCCGGAGGCGCTGTGGGTTCTTTGCGCCGGAGGCGCCGTGGGTTCTTTGAGGGTTGTCCCAGGAGGTTCGCCGAAGGCGAGGCGACGGAGACCCCGTACGGCGCCCGATGCCAGGGGTCCCCGCACTGCGCCGGAGGCGCCGTGCGGGGGAAGGCTAGCCTCTGAGGGCATGGCTGCCATCCCACGTAAGGCGCTGGCCGACGTCCGCCAGATCGCGGCGCGGCGGACGGCTCCGATCGTCCTTGAACTCGATCTGACGGTCGACCCGATCGAAGGCGTCCCCACCGACCCGATCACCCTGGCGCTCGCCCGGCGTCGGACGACCCTGCGGGATGTCGTCGAAGGCCTACGGTACGCGACCGAGGATCCCCGGGTGTCCATCGTGGTCGCGCATATCGCCGCCTGCGGGATGCCGCTGGCACGTATCCAGGAGATTCGCGCCGCGATCGCCGCGTTTCGTGCGGCCGGTGGCACCGCCATCGCCTACGCGGACACCTTCGGGGAGTTCGGGGGCGGCACGGCGCCCTACTATCTGGCCTGCGCGTTCGACGAGATCTGGCTCGCCCCGCCCGGTGACTGCGGCCTGACCGGTCTCGGGATGGAGGCGCCGTTCCTGCGGGGAGCGCTCGACCGGCTCGGTATCTCCGTCGAGATCGGCCAGCGGTACGAGTACAAGAACGCCGTCAACACGCTGGTGGAGCGGGACTTCACCCCGGCGCACCTGGAGGCGGTCAGCCGGATCATCGAGTCCAGCTCTGACCAGATCGTGGCCGGCATCGCCGAGGGACGCGGGCTGTCCACCGACCGGGTTCGGCGTCTGATCGATCTCGGACCGCTGGCCGGGTCCGTCGCGCTCGACACCGGTCTCGTCGACCGTCTCGGCTACCGCGACGAGGTGTACGCGGCGGCACGGGAACGGGTGACGCGGGGGCCGTCGGCCGGATTCGGGGGTGACGGGGAGGGCGCGGGCCGGGAGGATGCGCGCCGCGGGTCCGGCGCGGAGCCGGTTTTGATGTACGCCTCCGCCTACCGGCGGTCCGCCGAGCGGCGGGAGAAGTTCCCGGCGCTTCGCGTGGCGGCGCTGGCGGCCGGCGGTCCGGCGGCTTTCTTCTTCCGCGAGGTTCCCGATGATCGGGACGGCTCCCGTCCCGACGGCGCCGGGGAGGCCCACCTCCACCCGGACGAGGCCGCGGGCAGCGGGACGAGTGCGCTGGCCCCCTCCGTGACGGCGCCACATCGAGACCCGAAGAAGTCGGTCATCGCGCTCATCCATGGGACCGGGCCGGTCGTCCTCGGACACGGTGCCCCGGGTCCGTTCTCCGGGCCGGTGCTCGCAGCGGAGGCCACCGCGGCGGCCTTCCGTTCCGCCGCGCGTGATCCCGCGGTGGCGGCGGCGGTGTTCCGGGTGAGCAGCCCTGGGGGTTCCTACGTCGCCTCCGACCTGGTCCGCCGGGAGGCCGAGCGGTTCCGGGCCAGCGGCCGGCCGCTGATCGTCTCGATGGGTGACGTGGCGGCCTCTGGTGGCTACTTCGTCGCCCTGGCATCCGATGCGATCGTGGCGAACCCCGGCACGCTGACCGGCTCGATCGGGGTGTTCGCCGGCAAGCAGGTGATCAGCGGGCTGCTCGACAAGGTGGGAGTGGGCTTCGGTGCCGTCGCGGAGGGCGAGCATGCGCTGATGATGTCGCCGCGGCGGCCCTTCACCCCGGGGGAGCGGGAGAAACTGGAGGAGTTCCTGGACCGGGTCTACGCCGACTTCGTTGACAAGGTGGCGGTCGCTCGCGGGCTGTCCCGGGACCAGGCGCACCAGCTGGCCCGCGGCCGGGTGTGGACCGGCGCGGACGCCCATGCGCACGGCTTGGTGGACGTCCTCGGCGGGTTGGCGCAGGCGATCGAACTCGCCTGGTCGCGCGCCGGTCTGCCGGCCGGTGAGACTCCGCGGGTGCGGCTGACGCCCAAGCCGTCGGTGCTGGAACGGGTCCGGTCGCCGAAGTCCAGCGAGGACCGCGGGGCCGCCGCGTCGGTGGCCGGGTCGGTGGCCGGGTCGGTGGCCGGGTCCGCCCTGGGCCTGCTCGGCGCTGGTCCCGGTGCCGGCTTCGTCCCGGGTTGGGGGGCGCTGGCACCGCTGGCGGCGCGGCTTGGTCTGCCCTCGGCCGGTCCGCTGGTCATGCCGCCGATCGGGCGGATCGGTTAGCCGGTCCGCACCGGTGGCCCACAACGAACTCGCCGGCCTGTGGGATGCGTGACACCGCCGTCCGCGGGAGGATCGACGCCCGGGTGCCCGACGGCCAGGCAGGCGGTGAAATGACCGTCGGGTGGCCGGTGAACGGACCCGCCGCGGGTGAATGGACGCGCCGCGCCGGGCCGGGACCGGCGTCGCGTCGCCGTGGGGCGACGGTAGTCTCGCAGCGACCGGTTTCGTCCGGACGGCACCGCTCGTCCCGCGCCACGATCCGCGGCAGGCCATCAGGGTCTGCCCCGGTGGCCTGCCGCGGGGTGGTGGCTTCCGGTCACCGGCCTGTGGCGGTCCGCTGCTGCCACCGCGTCATCGTTCCGTGTCAGAGCGCATACCGGAGGTCGAAGCCGTGCCGTCTATCGAGGCCGTCGGAGCCCGCGAGATCCTTGACTCGCGCGGTAACCCCACCGTCGAGGTCGAGGTCGTCCTGGAGGACGGCACGCTGGGCCGCGCCGCGGTGCCCAGCGGGGCGAGCACCGGTGCCTTCGAGGCCGTCGAGCTGCGCGACGGGGACAACCGCTATGGCGGCAAGGGCGTGACCAAGGCCGTGGCCGCGGTGATCGACCGGATCGGTCCGGCGATCATGGAGTTGGAGGCCACCGAGCAGCGTCTTCTCGACGCGACGCTCATCGACCTCGACGGCACCCCGGGCAAGTCGGCCCTCGGCGCCAACGCCCTGCTCGGGGTCAGCCTGGCGGTGGCCAAGGCGGCGGCGGCGTCGAGCGGCCTGCCGCTGTTCCGGTACCTGGGAGGTCCGACCGCGCACCTGCTCCCGGTGCCGATGATGAACATCCTCAACGGTGGTGCGCACGCCGACACCAACGTCGACATTCAGGAGTTCATGATTGCTCCGATCGGCGCGAGCACCTTCGCCGAGTCGCTGCGCTGGGGTGCGGAAGTCTATCATGCGCTCAAGAGCGTGCTGAAGGCGCGGGGCCTGGCGACCGGCGTGGGCGACGAGGGCGGCTTCGCGCCGAGCCTGCCCACCAACCGGGAGGCTCTCGACCTCATCGCCGAGGGGATCGACAAGGCCGGCTTCGCCCTGGGGACGGACATCGCCCTGGCGTTGGACGTTGCCTCCACCGAGTTCTACGCGGACGGGTCGTACACCTTCGAGGGCAACTCGCGTAGCGCCGAGTACCTGAGCGACTACTATGCCGAGCTCGTCTCCGCCTACCCGATCGTCTCCATCGAGGACCCGCTGGCCGAGGATGACTGGGATGGCTGGGTGGCGCTCACCGAGCGGCTCGGTGGCAAGGTGCAGCTCGTCGGGGACGACTTGTTCGTGACCAACCCGGAGCGGCTGGCTCGCGGGATCGCCTTGAAGGCCGCAAACGCCCTGCTGGTGAAGGTGAACCAGATCGGCACGCTGACCGAGACGCTCGACGCGGTGAACCTGGCCCACCGTAGCGGCTACCGGGCAATGATGTCCCACCGGTCCGGCGAGACCGAGGACACCACCATCGCCGACCTCGCCGTCGCGGTCGACTGCGGTCAGATCAAGACCGGCGCCCCGGCGCGCTCGGAGCGGGTCGCGAAGTACAATCAGCTGCTGCGCATCGAGGAGGAACTCGACGACGCGGCCCGGTACGCGGGCGCCGCCGCGTTCCCCCGCCGCAGGCAAGCCGGCTGATCCCATGCCGCCGCGGAACACCGCGCTGACCACGAGGGCGACCCTGCTCGCCGTCGTGATCTGCGTGCTGGTCCTGACCCTCGCCTATCCGCTGCGGCTGTACCTGCAGCAGCAGGCCAAGCTCTCCGAGCTGAGCCGGACCAACGCGCAGGCCCAGGCGAGGGTCAACGAGCTGCGGGCGACGGTCGAGCGCTACGACGACCAGGCCTGGGTCGAGGACGAGGCGCGCCGTCGGCTGCATTACGTCAAGCCCGGTGAGCGGGCGTACCTGATGCCGATCAAACCGGCACCCACCAAGGACGGCGACGAGACCCGCGGCGGGTCGTCCGGGGGCTCGGCCTGGTACGCCCGACTCTGGTCGGAGATCTCGACGCCGTAGCGGTCACGGGGCGGGAGCCCCGACCCCGGTGCGGCGAAGGAACGGGCTTGGCGGACGGTGATGACGGCGATGACGGCGAGGGGGTGAGTATGGCACCGGCGGTGACGGCCGAGGATCTCGAGATCGTGCGCCGTCAGCTCTCCCGCGAGCCGCGAGCCGTCCTCGCGGTGGCCCATCGCTGCTCGTGCGGTCTTCCCGACGTGGTCGAGACCGCACCGCGGCTTGCCGGCGGCACCCCCTTCCCGACCCTGTACTACCTCACCTGCCCCCGGGCTGCGTCGGCGATCTCGCGGCTGGAGGGGGTCGGGGTGATGCGCGAGATGACAGCCCGGCTGGCGGAGGATCCGCGGCTCGCCGCCGCCTACGCCGTCGCCCACCGGGACTACCTCGCCCGGCGCGACGCGCACGAGGTGCTGCCCGCCGCTCCGAGCGCGGGTGGCATGCCCGATCGGGTCAAGTGCCTGCACGTCCTCGTAGCGCACAGTCTCGCCGTGGGTCCGGGAGTCAATCCGTTCGGTGACGAGGCCCTTGCGGCTGTTCCCGACTGGGGTCGGCGGGGGCCGTGCGTGGCCGGTGGCCGATGTCCGGGCGTTGACGAGGCCGAGGCGCCCGGACCCGCCCCGGGCGGCGGGGCGGCGGGCGACGGACCGACCGGCAGTCGTTCGACAGGGGATCCGGCAGGGGACCCGACGGGGGATCCGAAAGAGATCCGATAGGGGATTTGACCGGGGAGGAGAGACCGTGAGTCGGGTCGCCGCGATCGACTGTGGAACCAACTCGATCCGTCTGCTGGTGGCGGACGTCGAGGGATCGACCCTGCACGAGCTGACCCGCCAGATGGAGATCGTCCGGCTGGGGGCCGGGGTCGACCGGACCGGTGAGCTCGCGCCGGAGGCGCTCGCCCGCACCTTCACCGCGCTGCGGGACTATGCCGAGCAGATCGAGCGGCTGGGAGCCTCACGGGTGCGGATGGTCGCCACGAGCGCGACCCGCGACGCGCGCAACCGCCATGAGCTCGTCGCCGGGGTCCGCGCGATCCTCGGTGTGGACCCCGAGGTGATCAGCGGGAACGAGGAGGCGGCCCTGTCCTTCGGCGGCGCCATCGGTGACCTCGTCGGCCGAGCCGGTTCGTTTGACGCCGGTTCGTCTGCCGGTTCGGTCGAGGGCGCGCCGACGGGGCCGGTCGCCACGCCGATCCTGCTCGCCGACATCGGCGGCGGCTCGACCGAACTCGTCCTCGGGGACGTGAGCGGGGTGCGGGCCGCCCGTTCGGTGAACGTCGGATGCGTGCGGCTGGCGGAGCGGCACCTGCACGATGATCCGCCGACCGGCGCGCAGGCCGCGGCGATCGTCGCCGACGTGCACGCGGCACTCGACCTCGCCGCCCGTACCGTGCCCCTGACCGAGGCGGCGACGCTGGTCGGCGTCGCGGGGACCGTCACCACGGTCGCCGCCCTCGCGGCTGATCTCCCCGAGTACGACCCGACCCGCATCCACCTGTCCGTGACGACGGCGGAGCAGGTCGCGCAGGTCACGGACCGGCTGCTGAGGATGACGCACGACCAGCGCGCGGCCCTGCCGGTGATGCACCCGGGTCGGGTGGACGTCATCGCCGCCGGCGCGCTCGTGCTGCGCACCCTGGTCGAGCGAACGGGCGCCGCGGCGGTGGTGGCAAGCGAACGCGACATCCTCGATGGGATAGCGCTGGCCCTGGCCGCCGCGCCGGGCGCCCCGGCCACCGGGCCCGGGCGGGCGGCGCCGCCCGTCACCGCCGGCCCGTCGGTATGAGGACCAGCTGTAGGAGGACCGGTGGGGCGGGGTGACGGACGGGACGGGTGACCCGGTGCGGTCAGGGGGCCCGGTGCGGTCAGGGGGTCCGGTGCGACCGGGAAGCGGTTGGCCGGGGGACCTCGCCGCCGCCGACACACCGGTCGCAGCCACGCCGGGCGAGGTCCGCGCGTTGGCCGCCGACGCGACGGGCACCCGGGAGCTCGATGCCCGGATGTCCGTCTGCCGGGCCTGCCCGCGCCTGGTCACCTGGCGGGAAGAAGTCGCGGCGGTGCGGCGGGCGGCCTTCGCCGAGCAGGCCTACTGGGGGCGTCCGGTGCCCTCGTTCGGCCCGGGCGACGCCCGGATCCTCGTCATCGGTCTGGCGCCCGCGGCCCACGGAGGGAACCGCACCGGACGCATCTTCACCGGGGACCGCAGCGGCGACTGGCTGTTTGCCTCGTTGCACCGCGTCGGGCTGGCGGCGCTGCCGACCTCGGTGTCCGCCGGGGACGGTCAGCGTCTGACGGCCACGCGCATCGTCGCCGTCGTCCGTTGCGCTCCGCCCGCGAACAAGCCGACCACTACGGAGCGTGACACCTGTCGGCCCTGGTTGGTGCGTGACCTGGAGCTTGTCCGGTCCACCCTGCGGGTCATCGTCGTCCTCGGTGGATTCGCCTGGTCCGCCCTGTGGCCCGCCCTGGTCCAGGCCGGATTCCCGGTTCCTCCGCGCCGGGTGTCGTTCGGGCACGGCGTGCGGGTCGAACTTCCCGTATCCGGGGTGTCGGTCGTTGGTTGCTATCACCCAAGCCAGCAGAACACCTTCACCGGTCGGGTCACCGAAGTGATGCTTGACACGATTTTTGGCACGGCGGCGGAGCTCGCGGAAGTGGTTGAGCGGGCCGGGTAAGTCTTTGTCCTTGTGGCCGTCGACACAGAAGGTGAGCCGGAACACGGTCCCCACGCATCGGCACCACGGGCCGAAGACCGCCGGTATTCGTGTCCTGCGTCACGAAAAAAGCTGGGCGGCCAGCCCGGGACCAGGGTGTAACACGGCCCTCGTGGGTACGTTTTTGCCATGGGCTACGGGCAACCACCGCACATCCTCATCGTCGGCGGAGGATACGTCGGCATGTACACGGCCCTGCGGCTGCGGCGGAAGCTGCGCCAGGACGAGGCATTGGTCACAGTCGTCGAGCCCAACTCGTACATGACCTATCAGCCTTTCCTCCCGGAAGCGGCGGCCGGCAACCTTGAGCCACGGCACGTGGTGGTGCCGCTACGTAAGGTGCTGAAGGGCTGTCGGGTTGTCAGCGGAAGCGCGCTTCAGGTGTCGCATGGGACACGGACCGCCGTGATCAAACCATCCCTTGGCGAGAAATTTGATCTTAAGTACGACATCTTGGTGATGTGTCCGGGATCGGTGGCGCGAACCCTGCCAATCCCAGGGCTCGCGGAGCAGGGCATCGGCTTCAAGAGCGCGGCCGAGGCCATTTATCTCCGTAATCAGGTCATCAGCCGGTTGGACGCGGCCGCCTCGGTGACCGATCCCGCGGTCCGGCGCCGGGCGCTGACCTTTCTCTTCATCGGCGGAGGGTATGCCGGAATAGAGGCTCTTGCCGAGTTGGAGGACATGGCCCGCGATGCGTGTTCTTTCTATCCTGATCTGGAACCGACGGATATGCGTTGGGTCCTCGTTGAAGCCGCCGGCCGTATTCTTCCCGAGGTTTCACCCGGAATGGGGCTTTATACCCTCCGGCAGCTCGAGCACCGGGGCATCGACGTCAGGTTGAACACGCGGGTGGAGAGCCTGGTCGGTGGGCGGGTTGTGCTGAATAACGGTGAGGAGTTCGACGCGGGCACCATCGTGTGGACGGCCGGGGTGCGGGCGAACCCGATGCTGGCCGACACGGATCTGCCCTTGGACGATCAAGGCCGGGTGCGCGCGACCGTCTTCCTGCAGATCGACGGGGTGGGTGACGCGTGGGCCGCGGGTGACTGCGCGGCCGTGCCCGACCTGACCAGGGGCGAGGATGTCACGACCGGTCCCTCGGCCCAGCACGCCGTCCGCCAGGCTCGCCGGCTGGCCCTCAACATCCTCGCCGAGCTGCGCGGCGAGCCCCTCGAACCATACGAGCACAGCTATGCCGGCAGCGTGGCGTCCCTGGGCCTGCACAAGGGTGTCGCCGAGGTCTACGGGGTCAAGCTGCGCGGCTGGCCCGCCTGGTTCATGCACCGGACGTACCACCTGAGCAGGGTTCCCACCCTCAACCGCAAGACCAGGGTGGTCGCGGACTGGTCGTTGGCACTGTTCTTCCGCCGCGAGATCGTCTCGCTCGGATCCTTCGCCGATCCCCGGGCCGAGTTCCGCCGGGCGGCGATGCCGTCCGCGTTCGCCGCGGCCATCTCCCCAGGCACGCCCGGCACTCCGGTCACGACGACCGGGCGGAACGGGACCACTCGCGCCCCCGCGTCCGCCGTCGCAGCCGACTCGCCCGGCGATGCCGAGGGCGGTGAGGCCGAGGGTGGTGAGGCCGCGTCCCCGGGTGAGGATGTCGTCCGGGCCGCACCGACCGGCAGGATCTCCCGCGGCCGGAGCCGGACGCCCGGTCCGCGCGGCACGTGAACTGAGCGCCCGGCGGCACCATGGCCGGCGTGTGACGGTAGGGACGCCGGGAGCCTGCGGGCCGGTGAATCGTCGCCCGGTTGCGATGGTTCACCGGCCCTCGTGGCTTCACGGCACTTAGGTGGGGGTGTTTTCCCGCGTCTCCGCTCTGGCCGTCAGGACCAAACCCGACGGTGGACCCGCCTTTTAGCGATCTGAGCTGTCCACCGATCGAAGGGGATGGCGAACAGTTGGCATCCTCGTCACGATGAGTCACGCTTTCGGTCGTGCCGCCATCTCCGGACCACTTTTTCCGCATGTGTTATTCCCAGACCCTACGTAGCGTGGTAGAAACATCAGCGATGTAGACGAGCCGGTGTATCCCAACTGGTAGAGGAGGCTGTCCTAAAAACAGCTCGAGTGTCGGTTCGACTCCGACCACCGGCACAATCCTTTCTCGGTCATCCGGGCATCTGACCGATGAACCGCGGCCGAGGAGGGGAAGGCTTCGTCGCTGTGGGATGCTGTGAGGATGCGCGCGTGGACGTGCGCCGCGATGCCTTGTCGCCATCCACCGTGTCCCGGTGCGCCGGGAACTCCCGTATCCCAAGGAACGTTCCAGACGGTGACGTAGGCTGTAGTCACCGAGGGTGATGCCTCCCCGGAGGCGACCGAGAGGAGCCGGCTCCATGGCCGACCTTCGTTCCTCGAACCCCGCGTTCCGTCGCGGTGGGTTCGCGTCTCCTCCCACGCCGACCCCCGAGGAGCTGGCGAGCCACTACCGCCAGCCCACCACCCTCACGATCGACGACGTCGTCGTGCACACGCTGGGGCTGTTCGCGCTGCTGGCGGTCGGTGGCGCGGTCGGCTGGGCCCTCGCGCCGGACTCGCCCGGCATCGCGCTGGGGGCCGGCCTCGTCGCCCTGGCGATCAGCCTGTTCGTCTCGTTTCGCAACCTGATCAGTCCGCCGCTCATCATCGCCTTCGCCCTGATCGAAGGGGTGGCGGTCGGGGCGGTCTCGCGCTACTACGAGAACGCCTTCAACGGCATCATCCCGCAGGCCCTGCTCGGGACCGGTCTGATCTTCGTCGCGATGCTGGTCGCCTACCGTAGTGGTCGGCTACGGGCCACCCCCCGGATGGCCCGTATCGTGTTCGGCGTGCTCCTCGGGGTCGTGCTCCTCGGCCTGACCGACCTCGTGATCAGGGCCACCAGCGGAAGCCACCTGCCGGTGATCAACGATGCGACGCCGCTCGGCATCCTGTTCAGCCTGCTTGTGCTCGGCGTCGCGAGCCTGCAGTTCATCCTCGACTTCGACTACATCGAGCGGGCGATCGCGTCCCATGCGCCGCGTTCCGAGGCGTGGCGGGCGGGATTCGGCCTGCTGATCGGCTTCGTCTGGGTCTACCTGGAGACGCTGCGCCTGCTCTCCAAGCTGCGGCAGTAGCGCGCGGGTCCGTCGTGGGGCCGGGTCCTGCCGATGATCATGTCAGGGCGGGCAGGGTCAGGGCGCGCGTGGTCAGGGCGCGCGCATAGCGGGTGTCCTCAAGCCTGGTCCTCAGCCCGAGACGTCCGGCCCCGCCGACCGCGCAGTGATCTGGATGATGCATCGCTGATCGCGGATCATCGCCGCCCGGTAGTCGTCCCAGTCGGGATGCTCACCCGCGATGTCTCGGTAATAGGAGATCAGGAGGTCCATCGCCGCCGGTAGCCGGACGATCTCGGCGGTTCCGTTGATCTGCACCCAGGGCCCGAAGAACTCATCGGGGAACACACAGATCCGTACGGTCGGATCCCGCTCGATGTGGCGGACCTTGTAGGCGGTGAGCCGGCTGCTGATCTGCAGACGGCCGTCGGTGTCCACCCCGACGGTGACCGGTGACATCTGGGGCGTGCCATCCCGGCGGGTGGTGCTGAGCACCGCCCGGTGGTGATCGCGTACGAACTCAGTGGCTGCGTCGAGGTTCATGCAGTCATTGTGATGTGTCCGGTGGCCGACCGGGCGCGTCAACGATGCGGACCATGTCCGCCCCATGGCGCCGGGTACCCGGCGCCATGGGGCGGGGGACAGCTGCGGGAAGCCGGGCCGTACCTCGACGCCCCACCGAGCGGCCGGGCCTGCGCGGCCGGGCCGCCGAGTGTCTACGCGCGGATCGCCCGCCGCCGCAGATCGGCCTCATGGACCAGGGCCGCCGCATAGCAGTGCGGCAGGTCGTGCTCGGCCCGCAGCCAGTTGACGCGCTCTGCGAAGCGGAGCAGGCCGGGTCCGTCGTCGAGCCGATCGAGCCAGTGGTTCACGTCGTGGCCGGTTGCCTTCGGTATCCGCTCGATGAGGATCTGGTGGGTCTGGGCGGAGCGGTTCAGCGACATGCGCGCCTCCTGAGGTGAAACCCGACGTCAACGGACCATGTCTGGAGGGTGCCCTATACCACAGTAGAGAGCAAGACCCGTTCCCGTCATCGTCAGGTAACCTGCTCGGATGTCCGACGAGGTCCGTGATCTCACCCGTGAGGTCGGCCTGCTGATTCACCGCCTTCAGTGTTGGTCCGGGTCATCATGGGATGTTCCGGTGGAATCCGGTGGTACCAGGGCGGAGCGGGCCGTTCGGCTGCTCGACGAACTGGCGTCGCTCGGCGAGCGGGCCGGCACGGGAGCGCCGGCCGGCGCTCGTCCGCCGCGGCTGGCGCCGCATGCCCTGACCGACCAGCTCGCGGTCCTCGCCGACGAGCTCGTCGCCGCGATCTCGGTGTCCGGTGCGGCGGCGCCGTCCGGTCGCGACGTCCTGGCCGCCGCCCGGGCCGCCGTCCTGGAGGCCCGCCGGGATCTGGACGGCGCGGGCTTCGGGTTCCGCCCCCGTTGAGCGTTCGGTCGGTCTGATCGTCCAGTTCGGTCGGTCGGTCCGATCGTCGTTCACCGCAGGTTCCACGTGCTGCGCACGGTTTCCAGAACGTGTCCCGCGGCGATCCGCGCGCCGTCGAGACTCAGGTGCACGCCGTCACGGGCTCGGGCCAGGACGGTGTTACCGTCCGTGCCGGTGAGGTAGTCGCTGTATGCGCCGTTCTTCGACAACCACGGGGTGAGATCGAGATATCGGGCTCCGACCACCCTGGTCGTGGCGTCGAGGGTCGCCTCGTTCAGCCGGCGGAAGTAGCCGTTAAGCTGGTCCGACCGGGCCGGCGGGAGGCTGAGCCACAGCACTCGGCGGGCTCCGTCGCCGCTCCAGATCCGCATCACGACGATGGCACGCCGTTGGTACTCGGCGGTCCACGCGTCCGATCCGGCCGGCAGGACGGTTCCGTCCGCAAGCGTGATGCCCTGGCCGTCGTTCCCGCCCATTGCGACGATCACCAGCTCTGGGTTGCGCTGCGTGATCTGCGCCCGGGCATGGGTGGCCCAGTCGAAGAAGTCGGGCCGCACCAGGCCCGTGCCGAACCGCGTCTCGGTCTGTGCCCGGATCGTGGCGGGCGCACTGTTCATGATGCTCGGACCGAGTGATTCCGTCAGCGAGTCCCCGGTGACCAGGACGCGCAGCGGATCGGCCGCGGTCGGGTGGCGCGGTGGCAGCGGGGAGCGGTGGGAACCGGCGGCGCCCGGCCCGAGGGCGCCGGGGCGATCGGGCTCGGCTTCAGCTCGGCTGGCCGCCGATGCCAGCTCGGAGAAGGTGCCGCCGGACTTGGCGTCGTGACCAAACGCGCGCGACAACCACCGGTCCGGTTCGTCGAGATGGACGGTCCGGGTGATCCGTTCGGTCGGCCGGGCCACGCCCAGCACGAGCGTGCGGGTGAGTCCTGGGCGCATGCCCTCGCCCGCGTGCACCATCGCCGAGGCGCGGAGCACCGCCAGCAGACCCAGGGTGACGGCTACCAGCAGGAAGGCCTGCCGAACCCGGACGACGCCGGTGGTCGCCGCGGGTGCGGTCGCCGGGGGTCCCGGTGGCGCCGAATCTTCACGCTCAGTCATCGCCCCTCGGCTTCGTTGACGCAGGTCACAGATGTCCCGGAATGTGATCGGGCGTTGCTATTAGATTACTCTAAGTTAAAGTCCCTCTCGCCGTTGCTCGTATCGTCCGGCCTGAGTGTTACCCCGGCCGGGGTAACACTCAGGCTCCGGGACCGGGGTTGGGCTGGGGAGAGCAGGCGAGCGTGACTCAGAAGCGGAAGTAGATGAACGGCGCGACGTCCTGTGGGCCGACGATCGCATAAATGATCATGATGCTCGGGGTGAGCAGCGCGATCTGGGCGCCAAGGCGCAGTCGGGTGAAGGCGGCCTGCGCGTGGATCCACCAGACGCGCGGGACGGCTGCGGTGGCCAGTCCCACCCCGATGGCGGCGAGGACCGTCGGAGTGACCAGCGGCGCCGGTCCGCTCGCGGTGAACAGCCGGACGACGAGCTCGCGTGCCGTTGCCAGGTCGGGCGCTCGGAACAGGACCCAGGTGGCACACACGAAGTGGAAGACGGCCAGCCGGCCGGCCCAGGCGCGGACCGGGTTGGGGACCGCTTCGGGAAGCGCGGCCTGTGCGGCGATGATCGTCCGGCGGCTCGCCGTGGTTGGCGTCCCCGCGGAACTGCCGGCGATGCCGAAGCCGGCAGCGGGACCGGGACCAATAACGGCGCCGGATCCGCCAGCGGAAAGGAGCGGTGCGGGGCTCTCCGATCCCGGCCGGGGTAGCGGCATCGCGGAGAGCCCCGCCGATTCGGCCTGTCCCGGGATCTGTTCCTGTCCCGTGGCTCGGGCCCGTCCCGGGATCTGCTCCTGTCCCGTGGCTCGGGCCCGTTCCGTCGCCCGGATCCGGTCCGCCCGTCGGGCCCGGATCCGGCGTTCGGTCACCAGCCCACCGCCGTGCAGCGCTCCCCACAGGACGAACGTCCAGGCGGCGCCGTGCCAGAGACCACCCAGAGTCATGGTGATCATGATGTTGAGGTAGGTGCGCCGCTGCCCCTTCCGGTTCCCTCCGAGCGGTAGGTAGACGTAGTCCCGTAGCCATCGGGACAGGGTCATGTGCCAGCGGCGCCAGAAGTCCTGCAGGGTGACGGCCGCGTAGGGACGGTCGAAGTTGTCCGGGAAGCGGAAGCCGAGCAGGAGGGCGATCCCGATCGCGATGTCGGAGTACGCCGAGAAGTCACAGTAGATCTGCACGGCGTAGCCGTAGCCGGCCGTGGCGATCTCCAGCGACGAGTGCTGGCCGGGTGCGTCGAAGACGGGGTCGACGAGGCGTGAGGCGATCAGATCGGCGAGCACCACCTTCTTGACCAGGCCGCCCACGATCAGGAACACGGCCCGGGTGGCCTGGACCTGGTTCGGGTCCCGTGGCGTGGCGAGCTGGGGGATGAACTCGCGCGCACGCACGATGGGACCGGCGACCAGATGCGGGAAGAACGCCTCGTACACGGCGAAGTCCAGCAGCGACGCGGGTGTGCTGGTGCCGCGATGGACGTCGATGACGTAGGACAGCGCCTGGAAGGTGAAGAACGAGATCCCGATCGGCAGCGCCACCTGGAGCAGGGGCAGCGCCGTGGGGAGACCGATCTCGGCCAGCGCGCGGTCCACCGACAGGGCGAAGAAGCTGTAGTACTTGAACCAGCCGAGCAGGCCGAGGTCGCAGACGATCGCGGCGATGAGGACGCGGCGGTCGCGCCAGCGGTGGATCGCGACGGCGGCACCCTGGTTGATCAAGGTGGAGGCCACGATCAGCAGCACGAAGCGTGCGTCCGCGAAGCCGTAGAAGAAATACGACGCCCCGAGGATGAACGGCTTCCACAGCCTCGGCCGGGGCATCAGCAGCCAGGAGATCGCCAGCACCACGACAAGGAACGCCGCAAACTCGATCGTCGGAAAGATCATGTGTGCCCGTCCGGTGGGGTCGCCCAGCAGGATAATCGCTTTAGGAAGTCGAGCGACTACCTAAAGTAGTTGATGGGTGGGGTGTTCGCCGCTCGACGGCCGCGCTGCCGGCATCCGCCTGGCCCTTTCGGGTAGCCTCCGGCCGATTGCCGGTGGAACTCGTGCGCCGGCGCCATGGGATGGCTACCTTCCGACCATGGGCATCGTCTCAGTCAACGGCATCGACCTCGCCTACGAGATCCACGGCGACGAGGACGGGTTGCCGCTGCTCCTGATCGGCGGCCTCGGGCAGCAGCTCGTCGGCTGGCACCCGGACCTGCTGGCCGCGCTCGGTCGTCGCGGTTATCGAACGATCATCTTCGACAACCGGGACGTGGGACTGTCCACTCATCTCGACCAGCTCGGTCGGCCCGACCTGGCGGCGATCCTGAGCGGTCGCTTCGACCTCGCTCCCTACCGGCTCGAGGACCTGGCCGCGGACGCGGTCGGCCTGCTGACCGCCCTCGGGATCGAGTCGGCGCACCTGATGGGCAGCTCGATGGGTGGCATGATCGCCCAGATCGTGGCCCTCGGGAACCCCGAGCGGGTGCGCAGCCTCACCTCGATGATGTCCCATCCGGGTGACCACCGGGTGCAGCCGACCGCCGAGGCGATCGCGCTGTTCCTGCGGCCGGCGCCGGCCGACCTGGAGGAGTTCGTCCTCGCCGGGCACGAGGCGCAGGAGGTCCTGGGCTCGCCGTTGTTCGCGCCGGACGTGGCGTGGCTGCGGCGGCGGGCCGAGATCCAATGGGGCCGTCGCCCGAACCCGGTCGGGGTCATGCGCCAGATCGCCGCCGTGCTCGCGGCGCCCGACCGCACCCCCGGGCTCGCGCGGCTCCCGGTCCCCACCCTCGTCGTCCACGGTGACGCGGACCCGCTCGTCCCGGTCCTCGGTGGTCGGTTGACGGCCGCGGCGATCCCGCTCGCGGAGCTGCTGGAGATCGACGGGATGGGGCATGAGCTCCCCCGCCAGGTCTGGGGTCGCATCCTGGACAAGCTTGACGATGTCGTGCATCGCGGGGAAGTCGATCGTCGCGGGACGCTCGCGCAGGCGAGCTGAGCGACGACCCGCCTGCCCGGATCGTCGCGGTGGCCCGGCCGCGTCAGGTCCCGGGCTTGATGACCATGAAAGCGATGATCAGTATCCAGCAGGCGGTGCTCACGGCGACACCCCCCATGATTGGAAGGGTACGCCGACGCGTGTCACCGCCCGCGTCGATCTCCTTGACGGCGTGGGCGAGCCCGGGCGCGATCATGCCCAGCGAGATCCCGGTGGCCACCACCCACAGCACGAGGGCACCCGACAGCCAGGGGTCGCCCAGCGACCGCACGCTGCCGAATGATCCCTGATGCACCAGCCCGAGGCCCGTCACGACGATGAGCAGTGAGGCGAGCGCGAGAGCCCGGATCATCCGCACGCACAGGCGCAGGATCGGCAGGGCACCGGCCCCCAACCGCAGCAGGCGCGGGGTGACCACGGTGATCAGCGTCAGCGGACCGATGACGAAGACCCCGAGAACGACGTGCACGGTCAGGAGGAGCCCGAAGCTGCCCGAATGCGGCATGCGCAGAAGGTATCGATCGTCGTCCGTCGGCCGTATCCCGGGGGACGGCGATCCGCTAGAGCCGGTAGGACTGGTAGTAGAGCGACTTCACCACGTCGCCGAAGTGAGTTCCGTACAGCTTGTCGTTGACTCCGGCATAGGCGTAGCTGACCACCCCGTCGACCCAGCCGTGCCCGGAACCGAGCCGGCCGAGGCCGGTGAGTAGTGGCCCGCCGCTGGCGCCGGCCGTCATGCGGCAGGCGACGCCGATCGACGGGCTGCCGTAGGGGTCGCCGAAGCCGGGGCCGGCGCAGTAGACGAGTTGGCTGCCGTCGTAGGGGGGCAGCCGCGGGTAGCCGAAGGTGTACTGCGGATACGTCCCCGGAAGATCGAAGGCTATGCCCTGGGATCCGACCGTGTCCTCGAGATGACGGCCGCGGGACGGGGACGGGTTGAACAGGGCGAAGCCGGTGTCGACGTCGAAGTCGTCCTGGCGGGCCCACCCGGACGTCACGGTAAGCCGGCGGGCGGTCCAGATGCCGTAGGGCATCGCGCCGTTGTCGAACCCGGGGATGAAGATGACGTTCCGCGCGAACTGTTCCCCGCTACCGCCGTGCACGCAGTGCCCCGCGGTGACCACGAGGTCACGGCTGGGGCTGGACACGACGCTCGCGGAGCAGGCGTAGTCACTGCCGCCGATGGTGGCGAACAACCGGCCGGTGGTCGTGGTCACCAGCCCGCCCCGGGTGTAGGGCGTTCCGGCGCTCGGGGGCGGGGGAGCGTCGCTCGCGGCCGTTTCGGAGTCGCCGGCGGCAGGCGGGGCCGGCCCGGGACTGAGGGGGGCGGCATCGGCATGGTCGTTCGTGCGGGCCCCGAAGGCTCGGGCCCGCCGCTGCGCGCTCCAGTACCGTTCGACCTCGCGCTGCTCGGCGAGGGTCACCGCCCCCGGCGCCGAGAGGAGCTGTCCCGCGGTGGATCCCGGGTACGTGGCGGCGATCGGCGCGCCCCCTCGCCCGGTGTCCGACGCCGCCTGGGCGGGGCTGGCCGGAAGGGCCGCGGGTGCCAGCGCGACGCCCGCCGTCAGCAGGATCGCGACGGTGAGCCTCGATCGCGCCGGCGGGCGTGGGCGGGCCCGGGTGGCGCCGGGTACATCCGCCGGCGGGAGTGGGCGGAGGCGTGCCGCGTCCGCCCGTCGCTCGGACTCCTGGTCTGCACTCCGTGACGTCACGACAGCGCAGAGTAGCAGTACTGTCGCCTTCTGTGGCGGCTCGCGGGCGTTGTGGGACGGGTGGGTCGGCGGGCCGCGCCTCCCGCCCTTGTCGACCCCTCTCCATGGGCCGGTTGGAGAGGGCTGTAGGGGTAAGACGGCTAGGTGCTAGATAGTCCGGAAGAGACGGTACCTATAAACCCGTATCATTCAACCCGTATCATTCAAGCCATATCATCGAGACCATGGCTGGAATCGCGCTGACGCCGGTGTCGTATCTGGTCCTGGGGGAGGTGGCGCGGCGTGGCAGCGCCACTCCGTACGAGCTCAAGGTCGCGGTTGCCGGCTCGATCGGTAACTTCTGGTCGTTTCCGCACGCCCAGCTCTACAAGGAGCCGCCCCGCCTTGCCGCGGCCGGACTCCTCTCGGAGGAACGGGAGGAGTCCGGCCGCAGGCGGCGGATCTTTCGCCTGACCGACGCCGGCCGGAGCAGGTTGGCCGCGTGGCTCACCGTCCCGGAGGCCGGGCGCACCGAGCTGCGCGATCCCGGCCTGCTCAAGCTGGCATTCGCCGATCTGGGCCGGCCGGGTGATGTCAGCCGGCTCGCGCGGGCCCAGGCGGCGGCGCATCGCGCTCACCTGGAGGTGTACCGCTCCCTGATCGCGCTGCCCGCGGGCGCCCTGGCCTGGTCGCTGCGCCGGACCCTCGATCTCGGGCTCGGCTACGAGGAGCTCGCGGTCGAGTTCTGGGAACGCCTCGCCGCCGAGCCGGGCGGGGTGGCGCGGCGGTCAGCGGGCGGTGCGGTGCCTGCCCCGGGCCCGCAGGTAGTCCCGGATGACGTAGTTGCCGAGGGCGGCGGGATCGGGTGAGAGAACCCGCCCGCCGTTGCGTCTGGCTATCTCCTCGACGAACTGCACCAGCCGTGGCTCGTCGTCGAGCATGAACACGTTGACGGTCACGCCGCGCCGGGTGAGCCGGTCGACCTCGGCCAGGGTCAGCTCCAGGGTCTCGGGCATCGGCGGCCAGGAGAACGAGGGAGTACCGTCGCGCAGCAGGTGCGCGGTGGGCTCACCGTCGGTGACCACCATGATGACCGGCTCCGACTGCGGGTAGCGGCTCAGCAACCGGCCAGCGATGAGCAGGGCGTGCTGCAGGTTCGTGCCCTGCACCATCTCGGAGTCGAGCCCGGCGAGCTCGACCGGCCGCAGCTCCCGGGCGTAGTCCGAGAAGCCGACAATGTGGATCTTGTCTTGCGGGAACGACGTGCTGACGAGCGTGTGCAGCGCGAGTGCCGTCGACTTCGCGATGCCCCAGGTGCCCCGCAGCGCCATCGAGTAGGACAGGTCGACGAGCAGGCACACCGCCGCCGTGGCGCGGCGCTCCGTCTCGGCGACCTCGAAGTCGGCCACCGCCAGGCGGATCGGGTGGCCCCGGCCGGGCGGACCGCCGCGCAGCACCGCGTTGCGGACCGTGCGGACGACGTCGATCGGCTGGGTGTCGCCGAACTGCCAGGCCCGGGAGGTGCCCAGCAGATCCCCGGCGGAACCCGCGTCGGTCACGCTGTGATCCCCGCGGCCCCGGGCGGAGACCTGCCGGAAGATCCGGGCCAGTGCGGCCTGCCCGATCCGGCGCACCGCCCGCGGGGTGAGCTCGAGGCTCCCGGCCCGGCGGGTGAGGAATCCCTGCCGCTCCAGCTCCCGTTCGATCTCCTGCAGCCCTCGCAGATCGTCGACGGCGGACCGGCCCAGCGCCCGGGCCACCGCCTCGGGGTCAACGTCTTCCAGGGAGGCCCCGGCGTAGTCCTGCCCCAGCGCGGCGGCCAGTTCGTCCAGCTCCGCGAGCTCCTCCAGCGCGGTGGTGGCGTCGCCGAGACCGAGCGGTTCCTCGCCGCTCAGGCCGTCGCCCAACCGGCCGGCCCGCCCCCGCAGCCGTCCACCCCAGTTGAGGTCAGGTCGGGACGCGCGCAGCGCCTGCGCCAGTCGTGACATCTCCGCGGCGAGCCCCAGGTCCTCCATCGCCGTGGACATCAGATCGGCGAGTTCGGAGCGCTGCTGCGGGGTGAGCCCGGCCAGCAACCGCGCGGCGGCGGCGGCCCGGCGGGCCAGCGCGTCAACCAGTTCCTCCAGCGAGCCGGGGTTCTCCGGAAAGAAGTCGCCGAACTCCCGCATGAACCGGGCGAACGCCTCGTCGGTGTCCTCACCGCGGGCGTCCGCCTCCAGCAGGGCGTTGAGCGCGCCGACCATCTCCCGGATCCGGGCGAAGTCCTCGGGCGTGGCCCCCTCCAGGGCCTGCTTCATCCCCTTGAACTGGGAATCGAGGACCTCGCGACGCAGCAGCTCGGAGATCTTCTCGTACGTCTCGCGGGCCGGCGGGGACCGCCAGTCATACTCGGCGAGCGAGCGCACCGCACGGGCGGGGTCCGCGGGCAGCGCGTCCAGCTCGGCTTCGCGCAGCCGGGCGTCGTCGGAGGGGTCGGGGAACAGCGCCGCCCGTTCCTGGCCCACGGCGGTGTCGAGCAGCCGGCGGACCTCTTGGAGTGTCCCGTCCATCCGGCCGTGGGATCGGGCCTCCCGCCGGTGCCGCTCGACGGCCCGGCGCATGTCGTCCAGACCACGCCGGCCCGGCATGCCCCGGCGCAGCAGCGACTCCAGAGCCTCCCGCGGGGTGCGTCCCTCCAGAATCTGGCGGGACATCTCATCCAGGGCGTCGGACGCGGTGAAGGGAGAGGCGAGTGGGTCGGGTCCGCCGTCCCACGGGCCATACCGGAATGTTCCGGAATTCACTGTTCCTCCTGGAAGCTTCCGTGCCGAGGCCAGGTGCCGCCGGGTCAGGTGCCGTAGACGGTCCGTCCGGGAAGCTCTTCCTTGGCCAGCCGGCGGTTGAGGTGCAGTCCCTCCATCGCCAGCTCCAGCGCGGCCGCCGCGAGCCCCGGCGACTCCGCCCCGTCCACGCCGAGCCTGGTCAGGATCGCCGCGAGCCCGGGCACCGGCCCGACCCGGCGCAGCAGCTCGGCCGCCGCTACCAGGTCGCCGGTCTCGACCGGGCCATCCGCGTCGAAGCGGGCCTGCAGGCCGGTGAGGTCCGCGCCGGCCAGCCTTGCCCGGAATGTCTCGGCCACCGCGCGGCGCAACAGCAGCGCGAGGACCTCGTCCTCCCGGCCCTCCTCCAGCTGGTCGAACTCGACCTTGCCGCGTACCGCCGGGACGATCGCGGCGAGGTCGACCACCCGTGCGGTGGGCGTCTCCTCGCCGGTCAGCGCCGCGCGGCGGACCGCCGAAGCCGCCACCGTCTCGGCCGCGGCCACCGACAGCCGGGCCGACACCCCCGAGCGCTGGTCGACCTGGGGGGCGTCGCGCACCAGCCGGGTGAACCGGGCCACGATCTCCACCAGGTGATCGGGTATCTCCGGTGCGCCGAGCGGGGACCCCGCCCAGGACATCACCGCCTCCTGGCGGATCAGCGCCAGTTCGTCGGTGAGGTGCAGCGGGTAGTGGGTGCGGACCTCGGCGCCGAACCGGTCCTTGAGCGGCGTGATGATCCGCCCCCGGTTGGTGTAGTCCTCGGGGTTGGCCGAGGCGACCAGCAGCAGGTCCAGCGGCAACCGGAGCAGGTAGCCGCGGACCTGGATGTCCCGCTCCTCCAGCACGTTGAGCAGCGCGACCTGGATCCGTTCGGCGAGGTCGGGCAGCTCGTTGACGCTGAAGATCCCGCGGTTGGTGCGTGGCACCAGCCCGTAGTGGACCGTCTCGGGATCGCCGAGCGTGCGGCCCTCGGCGACCTTCACCGGGTCGACGTCGCCGATGAGGTCGCCGACGCTCGTGTCCGGGGTCGCGAGCTTCTCGCTGAACCGCTCGCCGCGGTGCCGCCAGACCACCGGCAGCGCGTCACCGAGATCGGCCGCCAGCGCCCGGCATCGGCCGCAGACCGGCGCGTAGGGGTGGTCGTTGATCTCACAGCCGGCGACGGCCGGCGACCACTCGTCGAGCAGACTCACCAGAGTGCGGATGAGCCGGGTCTTGCCCTGCCCGCGCTCGCCGAGGAAGACGATGTCGTGACCGGCCAGGATGGCCCGCTCGACCTGGGGAAGGACGGTCTCGTCGAAACCGACGATGCCCGGGAACCGGGGGCCGTCGCCCTGCATCAGGGCGACGAGGTTGTCGCGCAGCTCCGTCCGCACCGGGCGGTGCGCGTGCCCGCTGCGGCGCAGCCCACCCAGGGTGGTGAACTGCGGGGCGGCGGCCGTCGGCGGGTGGACCGCAGATGCCACGGTCGGGGGCACGGTCGGTGGTATGGAATGACTGGGCTGTGCCGGCAGATCCTCCACCCGTTGACGGTACGCCGACGCCGCCACCCGTGCAGCCGGGCCGGCGCTCGTCCGCTGCTGGCGTAGTCAGCCCGAGTAGGGCGACACCGAGACGATCTCGACCTTGGCCGAACGGCCGTTGGGCAGCGTGTAGGAGACGGTCTCGCCCGCCTTGTGCCCGCTCACCGCGCCGCCTAGCGGGGACGCCGGGGAGAAGACCTCGATGGGCGTGCTGTGGTCCTCACGCGAGCCGATGAGGAACTTCTCCGTCTCCCGTTCGCCGGAGAAGCGCACCTCGACGACGGTGCCGGGGCCGGCCTCGCCGGTCGCCGCGGGTGCCTCGCCGACCTGGGCGTCGCGCAGCAGGTCCGTGAGCTGGCGAATCCGGGCCTCCTGCTTGCCCTGCTCCTCCTTGGCCGCGTGGTAGCCGCCGTTTTCCTTGAGGTCGCCCTCCTCGCGGGCAGCCTCAATTTTGGTCGCGATCTCCGTACGCCACGGGCCGGTCAGGTAGTCGAGCTCGGAGCGGAGCCGGTCGTATGCCTCCTGGGTGAGCCAAGTCTGCTGCGTCACGCGGGTCACGCTCCTCGGTGAACATCAAAAGGGTCATCATACCAAAATGAATCAAGGAATCCGATGTCGGGCTTGGTGGCTCTGGCGGCGTCTGGACCGCCCGGAAGCTCCGGACCGGCGGGTCAGCCCTTACGGGTGATCCGACAGCCCTTGCCTTCGACCTCGACCACGCATGCTTCACGCAGGGGTGGGAGGACGACGGAACCGGCCGTCGTCCATCGGCCCTCCGGACCGGGCCGACGACGATGTCGGTGCGCCGGTCGACGGCAGGCCTGCCGTCGAAGCATGCGCGGACGGTGCATTGTGCCACGGCGTTGGGTGACTTTTCCAGACCGAACGCGGGGCGGGCCCCGGCGGTTCCTCGGACGAGGTCGGATCACCCAGACCGGTGAGCCCGGAACAACGTCGAGGCATCAGGAAGGCCGAGGCATCAGCAACGTCGAGGCATCAGGAACAATGGGCCGCATGCCCGCGGTCCACGATCGGCATGGCCTGCGCCTGATGGCCATCCACGCCCACCCCGATGACGAGTCCAGCAAAGGCGCCGCCACCATGGCACGTTACGCCAGCGAGGGCGCCGACGTCCTCGTGGTCACGTGTACCGGGGGAGAGGAGGGCAGCATCCTCAACCCCGCGATGGACCAGCCGGGTGTCGCCGCCCGGATGGCGGAGATCCGCAGGCAGGAGATGGAGGCCGCCCGGCTCATCCTCGGGGTCCGCCAGGAGTGGCTCGGCTTCGTCGACTCCGGACTGCCTGAGGGCGATCCGCCGCCGCCTGTTCCGGACGGGCGGTTCGCCACCATCGCGCTCGGCGAGGCGGCCCGTCCGCTGGTCCGGTTGATCCGTCAGTTCCGGCCGCAGGTCATCACGACCTACGACGAGTCGGGCGGGTATCCGCATCCCGACCACATCATGACCCATCGGGTCAGTGTGGAGGCGTTCGAGGCGGCCGGTGATCCCGACCGTTATCCCGAGGTCGGTGTCGACGCCGGCCTCGAACCCTGGCAGCCGCTCAAGCTTTACTACCACCTCACCTTCCACAAGGAGCGCGTCCTCGCTCTCCACGAGGAGATGATGGCCCGCGGTCTGGAGTCCCCCTATGCCGAGCGGCTGGCCGAGTGGGTCGACCGCGCCGAGGACACCGGTCGGCTCACCACCCAGGTGGAGTGCGCGGACTGGTTCGAGACCCGCGACCGGGCACTGATCGCCCACGCCACCCAGGTCGACCCCACCGGATGGTGGTTCCGGATACCCCTGGAGGTGCAGCGGGACGCCTGGCCGACAGAGGACTACCAGCTGGCCCGTTCTCTTATCGAGGTCGGCATGCTGCCCGAAGACGATCTGTTCAACGGCGTGTGACTCTCCGGTAACCTGACCTTTCAGGTGGCATGTGACTTTTCGGATGGCATGTGACTTTTCGAACAGTATGTGATCTAGTCAACGGTGCGTGACCGCGGAGGCGGAGGACTCGTACGGCAGGGCGTAGGGTCGGAATCGGCGCCCGTCGTGGAGTGTCCCCGTGGCGGGCGGTGACAGCAGGTGTGGCGGACACCAGAGGACACCAGGTGTGAGGACGTGCCCGTGAACGAGGTCTTCGCCGCTTCCGTGCTGGTCGAGAGGAAGATCGACGCCGGAGCCGTCGGGCTCCTCGTCGTCCTGGCACTGATCGCGGCCTCCAGCGTGATCTTCTTCTTCCTCTCGAAGAGCCTGCGCCGGATGCGGTCGAACGTCGCCAGCGGCGAGTTCGCCGGCGTCGACCCTGATCCGAACGCGATGCGCCGGCTGGACGGTGGAGACGGGCCGGTTATCGACGGGGAGGTCGTCGAGGACACCGCCGGCACCGCCGGCGCCGGCGGCACGGCGGGCCTGGCGGGTGGCGGCGAGCAGCTGGACCTGCCGACCCAGCCTGGACCCCCCGCGGGCTCCGCGGGGAGCGATCGGTAGGCGGCTGCCGCAGACCCCGGCTAGGCGGGGGAGATGGCGATATTCACGATCCGACCGGGCACGACGATGATCTTCTTGATCGTCCGACCATCGGTCTGCCGGGCGAACTCGGGATGTGCGGCGAGCAGATCGCGAACCGTCTGCTCCGCTGAACCGTCCGGAACCTCGATGGTGAACCGGACCTTCCCGTTCACCTGGACCGGGATCGTCCTGACCGACTCGGCGGCCAGCGCCGGATCCCCGATCGGGAAGGCGACCGTGCTGACCGACTCCTCGTGACCGAGGCGGGACCACAGTTCCTCGGCGATGTGCGGGGCCAGCGGGGCCGCCATCAGGGTGAGCGGCTCGGCGAGCGCGCGGGGGGTGGGGGATTTCCCGTAGCTCTTGCTGACGAAGTTGGTTAGTTCGATGAGCCGGGCGACCGCGGTGTTGAACCGCAGCCCCGCGTATTCGGCGGTGACCGTGAGGATCGTCCGGTGCAGGACGCGAAGAGCCTCGCCGTCCAACGGCTCGTCAACGACGGCGGCCGCCCCGGTGGTTTCGTCGACGACGGTGCGCCACAGCCGCTGGAGGAACCGGTGCGAACCGACGATGTCGTCGGTGTGCCATGGCCGGTCAGCGTCGAGCGGGCCCATCGCCATCTCGTAGACGCGCAGCGTGTCGGCGCCGAACCTGTCGTACATCTCGTCCGGGCTGACGCTGTTCTTCAGGCTCTTGCCCATCTTGCCCGAGCGCCGGTTGACCGGGGCGCCCTGGAAGAGGAACCGGCCGTCGGGGGTCGCCGTCACCTCGGCCGCCGGGACGTACATGCCCCGGGCGTCGGTGAAGGCATCCGCCTGGATGTATCCCTGGTTGAACAGCCGCTTGAACGGCTCCTTGGTGGAGACGTGGCCCAGGTCGTAGAGCACCTTGTGCCAGAACCGGGCGTAGAGCAGGTGCAGCACGGCGTGCTCGACACCGCCGACGTACAGATCGACGCCGCCGTCGCCGGGAACCGCGCCCGGCCTGGCCATCCAGTAGCGCTCGACGGTCGGGTCGACGAAGCGCTCGGTGTTGGTCGGGTCCAGGTAGCGCAGGTAGTACCAACACGAACCGGCCCACTGCGGCATGGTGTTCGTCTCGCGCCGGTACTGCTTCGGCCCGTCGCCGAGATCCAGGGTGACCGTCACCCAGTCGGCCACCCGGGCCAGGGGGGGCACCGGGTCGCTCGCGTCGTCCTCGGCCATCGCCGTGGGCCGGAAGTCGGTCATCTCCGGCAGTTCGATCGGCAGCAACTCGTCGGGAACCGCGTGGGGCAGCCCGTCGACGTCGAAGACGATCGGGAACGGCTCGCCCCAGTACCGCTGGCGGGAGAACAGCCAGTCCCGCAGCCGGTACGACCGCGCCGACCTGCCGGCGCCGATCTCCTCCAGCCAGTGAACCGTGGCCTTGATCGCCTCGCTTTTCGACAGGCCGACCAGCACCGGGGCGCCGGCCGGACCGGGCCGATACTCGCCCGCACCGCTGAACGCCTCGGGCCACTGCGCTGATGGAGTCGCGGGCACTACCCCGTGCGCGGCGTACCAGTCCGCGTCCGGCTCCAGCACGGCGGGGATCGGCAGGTCGAACGCGCGGGCGAAGGAGAAGTCCCGGCTGTCGTGCGCCGGTACCGCCATGATTGCCCCGGTGCCGTAGCCCAGCAGCACATAGTCGGCCAGGAAGACCGGGATGACCCCGCCACCGACCGGGTTGCGCACGTACGAGCCGGTGAACACGCCGGTGCGGTCGATGACCTCCTCGCCGCGCTGCCGGTCGCTGCGGTGGGCCGCGAACTCCCGGTAGGCGTCGACGGCGGCTCGCGGGGTCCACGCCGGATCGGCGCCCGCCTCCGGCCCGGCGGTGTCCGCCGGTTCCGTGCCGCCGCCCGGCCGTCCCGCCGGGAAGCGCCAGCTCACCGGGGTGTCCGCCGGCCAGGTGTCGGCGATCAGGGCGTCGGCCAGGGGATGTTCGGGCGCGAGTACCAGGAAGGTGGCCCCCGCCAGGGTGTCCGGGCGGGTGGTATAGACCTCGATACGCCGGGCGGTCGATGAGCCAGACGGATCGGACGCACCTGCCTCCTCGCCGGGGGCGACGACGGTGAACTCGACGCTGGCGCCCTCGCTCGGACTGATCCAGTTGCGCTGCATCTGCTTGATCGAGTCCGGCCAGTCGACCAGGTCGAGGTCGGAGATCAGCCGCTCGGCATAGGCGGTGATCCGCAGGATCCACTGCTTCAGCGGCCGGCGAAACACTGGGTAGTTCCCGATGTCGCTGCGGCCGTCGGCGGTGACCTCCTCGTTCGCCAGCACGGTGCCCAGCCCCGGGCACCAGTTGACCAGCTGTTCGGAGATGTAGGCCAGGCGGTGCGCGTTGACGACCTTCCGGCGGGACACCTCGTCGAGTTCGGTCCACGCCAGCCCGGCCGGGTTCGCCGCCCGGACCGCGTCAACCGACACGGCCGTGTTCCCCCCGGCGGGGCCGGCTACCGGCGCCCGGGTGCCCGCGGCGAACTCCTCGATCAGCTCGGCGATCGGCCGGGCCCGGCCGGCCTGCGGGTCGTACCAGCTGTTGAAGATCTGCTGGAAGATCCACTGCGTCCAGCGGTAGTAGCCCACGTCGGTCGTCGCGATCTCGCGGCGGGTGTCGTGGCCCAGCCCCAGCCGGGAGAGTTGGCGGCGCATGTTGGCGATGTTGGCGTTGGTGGTGTCGCGGGGATGCTGGCCCGTGTTGATGGCGTACTGCTCGGCGGGCAGGCCGAAGGAGTCGTATCCGAACGGATGCAGCACGTGCCGGCCGGACATCCGCAGATAGCGGGCGAACACGTCGGTGCCGATGTACCCCAGCGGGTGCCCGACGTGCAGCCCCGAGCCGCTCGGATAGGGGAACATGTCCATGATGTAGAACGGCTCCCGGCCGGCGACCTTCTCGAAGCCCGTCGAGAGCGGCCCGACCGGGTTCGGCGAGTTGAACGTGCCCTCGTCGGCCCACCGGCGCTGCCAGCGCCGCTCGATGTCGGCGGCGAGCCGGGCGTCGTACCGGAAGCTCGGCTCGACGCTCCCGGTCCCGGCGGGGGCGCCGCCCGCGGTGCCCGCGGCTGCCGGGATGATCCCGCCAGACGCACCGGTCGGTGCCACCGTGGTGTCCGCGGCGCCGGTCCGGGCGCCGGGCTCGGCCGTCTCACTCATCGCTCGTGCCATCCAAACTCGTTGGTACGTCGACCCTCTCACCGCTCTCGCGGCGGGAACGGCGGCCTGACGGACGGCGGTCGGGCGAGCGGACGGCGGGGATCGTGCGGTCCCACGAGCCTATCCGCCGGGTACGTCGGCGCGGCGGGCCGGTCGAGGAAGCGCGCCGATCACGTCGGCGCGGCGTGGAGATGAGGGCGGACTACCTGGGCGCGCCTTTGGTTGCATATCCAGAGGCCTACGGGGTTCCGCGGGCCTGGCGGACACGCAGATCATGAGGAGTTCGGGTGCCTAACAAGCTCGCGGAGCAGACGTCTCCGTACCTGCTGCAGCACGCGGACAACCCGGTCGACTGGTGGCCCTGGAGCCCGGCGGCCTTCGCCGAGGCGGCCCGGCGGGGGGTGCCGGTGCTGCTCTCGGTGGGCTACGCATCCTGCCACTGGTGCCATGTCATGGCGCACGAATCGTTCGAGGACGCCGCGACCGCCGAGTACATGAACGACCACTTCGTCAACATCAAGGTGGATCGGGAGGAGCGGCCCGACGTCGACTCCGTCTACATGGACGTCACCGTCGCCCTGACCGGGCACGGCGGCTGGCCGATGACGGTGTTCCTCACCCCTACCGCCGAGCCGTTCTTCGCCGGCACCTACTTCCCGCCGCGTCCCCGGCCCGGCATGGGGTCGTTCCGCCAGGTCCTGACGGCGGTCACCGAGGCCTGGCGGACCCGGCGGGACGAGATCGAGGAGTCGGGGGCGGACATCGCCCGCCGGCTCGCCGAGGCGGCGACGCGTGGTCCGGCGTCCGGTCTCGCAGCCGAGATCACCCCGGCTCTGCTCGACACCGCCGTGGCGGGGCTGTCGGCCCGCTTTGACGCCCGTCACGGTGGATTCGGCGGTGCGCCGAAGTTCCCGCCGTCCATGGTCGCCGAGATGCTGCTGCGGCACTCCGCCCGCACGGGGGACGCGCGCAGCCTGGAGATGGTCGCGGTGACCTGCGAACGGATGGCGCGTGGGGGCATCTACGACCAGCTCGCCGGGGGGTTCGCCCGGTACAGCGTCGATGCGACGTGGACGGTCCCGCACTTCGAGAAGATGCTCTACGACAACGCGCTGCTGCTGCGGGTCTACCTGCACCTGTGGCGGGCCACCGGGTCGGCACTGGCCGAACGGGTGGTCCGGGAGACGGCAGCCTTCCTGCTTGCGGATCTGCGCACCCCCCAGGGGGGGTTCGCCTCGGCGCTCGACGCGGATGCCGTTCCCGCGGATGCCGTTCCCGCGAGCGCTGCCCCGGCGGGAGCGCACCCCGAGGAGGGGGCCAGCTACGCCTGGACACCCGCCCAGTTCGTCGCCGTCCTCGGGCCGGAAGACGGGCGGTGGGCCGCCGGCGTCTTCGGCGTCACCGAGCAGGGCAGTTTCGAACGTGGTACGTCGGTGCTGCGCCTGCCGGCGGACCCGGACGATCCGGCGAGGTTCGCGGCGGTCCGCGCGGCCCTGGCCGCGGCACGGGCGACCCGGCCGCAGCCGGCTCGCGACGACAAGGTGGTGGCCGCCTGGAACGGCCTGGCCATCGCGGCGTTGGCCGAGGCTGGCGCGTTGTTCGACGAGCCGGACTGGGTGCGGGCCGCCGAACAGGCCGCCGTCCTGCTCCGGGACGTGCATCTCGTCAACGGACGCCTGCGCCGGACGAGCCGGGACGGGCGGGTTGGCGTGAACGCCGGGGTACTGGAGGACTACGGCGACGTCGCCGAGGGACTGCTCACCCTGCACCAGGTCACCGGCGATCCGGAGTGGCTCGCGCTCGCCGGGACGCTGCTGGACATCGTCCGTGATCGGTTCGCGGCCTCTGACGGGGGGTTCTTCGATACCGCGGACGACGCGGAGGTGCTGTTGCGCCGGCCGCGGGACGACTCGGACTCGGCGACCCCGTCGGGCCAGGCGGCTGTCGCCGGCGCCCTGGTCAGCTACGCGGCGTTGACCGGTTCCACCGAACACCGGTCGGCCGCCGAGACGACGGTGGCGCGCGTCGCTCCGTTGCTGGCCCGGGATGCCCGGTTCGCCGGTTGGGCCGGTGCGGTCGCCGAGGCGCTGCTGGCCGGGCCGGCCGAGGTCGCGGTCGTGGACAGCCCGGCGCTGGAACGGCTCGCCCGCCTCGGCACGGCGCCCGGTGCGGTCGTGGTGACCAGCGGACCGCTGACCGTCGGCCGGGAAACGGCTGGGGTGTACGTGTGCCGGGATTTCGTCTGTGAGCTGCCGGCCCGGACCGCAGCCGAGGTGCGCCGCCAACTCGGGGTGAAGGTGGCCAGCTGACCGTCCCTCTTCTTTCACTGGTGATGCGGTAAGCATGTTGCACTGGTGATGCGGTAAGGCTGGTGATGCGGTAAGACTGGCGGTGCGGTAAGCATGTAATTGTCACGAGGGGTTCTTCGGATCCGCTCTGGAGTGCCAGATCGGGCCTCCGGGCCCGGATCAGCCGGCAGGCCGGGCCCGCGCGCGGGTCCCGATCGGAGATCGAGGGGACACGTCATGTCCGGTCCGCGTGGACGGGGGTACGGCAGACCGGGGGAGCGGGCGGAGGTGGTTCCGGCGGACGACGCCGCAGCCTGGTTCGCCGAGCACATCCCGGCCGGGTGGTTCGCCGGGATGCCCACGGTGGTCGTGGACCGGGACGAGATCACGGTCATCGGGGTACTCGCGGCCGGCGGCGTCGCGCCCGGAGGAGGGCCGTCGGCGACGGGGGCCCGGATCCGGCGGTTCCGGGAGCAGACCCGTGAGGAACGGATCGCCATCGCCACGAAGGCCGAACATCGGTACAACCGCAAGGTGGCGTGGGGCGCGACCGTCGGTGACACCACCGAGCTGTTCACCGCGCTGTCCGTGCCGGTGATGACCCGGCTGCGCCAGCCGGAACGCCAGGTGCTCGACACCCTCGTCGACTCGGGGGTGGCGCGCAGCCGCAGCGAGGCCCTCGCCTGGTGCGTACGTCTGGTGGGCGAGAACGCCGACAGCTGGCTGCGCCAGCTCCGGGAGGCCATGGAACAGGTGGAGAAGATCCGCTCGGTGGGCCCTCGGCTGTAGCCGCCGGAGCCCCCGGTAGCCGCCGTGCGGGGGAAGGCTGTTAGTAGATGGCGAAGAGCAGCGCAATGTAGTGGCAGGTCGCGGCGACGAGGGNGAAGGCATGGAACACCTCGTGGTAGCCGAAGATCGTGGGTGCCGGGTCCGGTCGCCGGCAGGCGTAGACGACGGCGCCGAGGCTGTAGCAGACCCCCCCCACGAGCAGAAGTACCATCGAGGCGATCCCGGCCCGGTGGGCGAGCTCCGGGATCACGAAGACGGCTACCCAGCCGAGCGCGATGTAGAGCGGCACGGTCAGGTACCGCGGCGAGTGCAGCCACAGCATCCGGATGGCGACGCCGAGTCCCGCCCCTCCCCACACCACCGCCAGGACCACCCGAGCGGTCGTCGGCGGCATCGCGATCAGGGCGAAGGGGGTGTAAGTCCCGGCGATGAAAATAAAGATCATTGAGTGGTCGAGACGCTTCATGCGCGCCCGGGCACGTGATGTCGACCACATCGTCCGGTGATAGAGGGCGCTCGTTCCGAAGAGGGCCGCAATACTCAGGGCGTAAACCGCGACACCGAGCCGGGCACGCAGCGTGGTAGCCAGTGCCACCGCAATGACGCCTAGTGTCAGGCTGATCGGGAACGCGCCGGCATGTAGCCATCCCCGCATGCGCGGTCGCACCAGGTCACGCGGGTGCGAGGCGATGTCCGTCTGCGGAGGCCCGGCTGGCTGCTGTACGAGGGAAGCCACGCCGAGAACGATAACCCGAGGGTTGCCGCCGTCACGAAGCGGAGCTGGACGGCAGCGGTCGGTCCGTATCGGTGCGTGATGGATCCGACGCTTCTGCGCACTCGCTATCGCGCGACTGCGGACGGAACGCGCGGTACAGTCTAATGATCCTGAACGTGGCCTCGAACTTCCCCTATATTGTGGGTTTTGTCTGAACGTCCACGAGTACGTTCGAGTTCTCAAGTGGGTACCTGCATATGGGAAGAGAGCGCGGCAGGTTCGACTCGACCGGAGGTGTGAGCTGTGACAACCGCGGCACAGGTTTCGGGGCTGGACGTGGCCCCCACGAGGCACGCCAGGCTGGTTGCCTGGGTGCGCGAGATTGCCGAACTCACTCAGCCGGATCGGGTTGAGTGGTGCGATGGATCAGAGGCGGAGTTCGATCGGCTGACCTCCCTTCTGATCGAGCAGGGGACCCTGGTCCGGCTGAATGACGAGAAACGTCCGAACAGCTTTTACGCCGCTTCGGACCCGGGCGACGTGGCCCGCGTGGAGGACCGCACCTACATCTGCTCCGAGCAGGCGGAGGACGCCGGTCCGACCAACAACTGGCTGGACCCTGCCGAGATGCGGGCCACGCTCCGGGGCCTGTTCGCGGGGTGCATGCGGGGTCGGACGATGTACGTCGTCCCGTTCTGCATGGGTCCGCTCGGCTCGCGCATCTCGGCCCTCGGTGTCGAAATCACCGACTCGCCTTACGTCGTCATCTCCATGCGGACGATGACCCGGATGGGAACGCCCGCCCTCGAGCAGCTTGGAACGGACGGTTTCTTTGTCCCGGCCGTCCATTCCCTGGGCGCTCCGCTGGAACCCGGCCAGGCCGATGTTCCGTGGCCGTGCAATACGACGAAGTACATTACCCATTTCCCGGAAACCCGGGAGATCTGGTCCTACGGATCGGGTTACGGCGGAAACGCACTGCTCGGCAAGAAGTGCTATGCGCTGCGTATTGCGTCCGTCATGGCCCGCGACGAGGGCTGGCTCGCCGAGCACATGCTCATCCTCAAACTGACGTCTCCCGCCGGCAAGGTCCACTACATTGCCGCCGCATTTCCGTCGGCCTGTGGAAAGACCAATCTGGCGATGCTCATCCCAACCCTGCCGGGCTGGCAGGCGGAGACTGTCGGTGACGACATCGCCTGGATGCGCTTCGGTGAGGACGGCCGGCTGTACGCGGTCAACCCGGAGGCCGGGTTCTTCGGGGTCGCCCCGGGGACCGGCGAGCAGACCAACCCCAACGCGGTCAGGACCCTCTGGGGCAACGCCATCTACACCAACGTGGCCAGGACCGATAACGGTGACGTCTGGTGGGAGGGGCTGACCAAGCAGCCGCCGGCGCACCTCATCGACTGGAAGGGCCGCGACTGGACCCCCGAGTCCAGCGAGCCCGCCGCACACCCCAACGCCCGCTTCACCGTCCCGGCGGGCCAGTGCCCGACGATCGCCCCGGAGTGGGAGGATCCGCGCGGCGTGCCGATCTCGGCGATCCTGTTCGGCGGGCGCCGGGCGACCGCGGTGCCGCTGGTCACCGAGGCTCCCGACTGGCGGCGCGGGGTGTTCTTCGGCTCGATCGTCGCCTCCGAGACGACGGCGGCCCAGGCCGGAGCGATCGGCAAGCTGCGCCGGGACCCCTTCGCGATGCTGCCGTTCTGCGGCTACAACATGGCCGACTACTTCGCCCACTGGCTCGAGGTCGGGCAGAAGGCCGACCAGACGAAGCTCCCGCGGGTCTACTACGTGAACTGGTTCCGCAAGAGCCCGGAGGGCAGGTTCCTGTGGCCGGGATTCGGCGACAACAGCCGTGTCCTCGCCTGGATCGTCGGTCGCCTGGAGGGCACGGCAGCCGGGGTGGAGACGCCGCTCGGCGTCCTGCCGACGAAGGACGCCCTACCCGTTGACGGCATCGACATCGCCGAGGAGGACCTCGAGACCCTGCTCACGGTGGACGTCGAGGTGTGGAAACAGGAGGCCCAGCTGATCCCCGAGCACTACCAGACGTTCGGGGAACGGCTTCCGGCCGCCCTGTGGACCGAGCACGAGGCGCTTGTCGAGCGGCTGAACAGCGCAGACTGAGCGGCTGACGCACCCAACCGCGAGCTCCGTCCGGGGAGCGCACCGCCGGCACGGCACTTCGTGGCAGCGCCTCACAAGGCAACCGTGGCAGCGCAGGGCATCCATGGCACCACTTCGTGTGATACCCCCGAGCGGGTCGGCCACGGGCCGAGCCGCTCGGCGGGCTCCCGGCCCGGCCCGTGGCGACCGGTCGGCAGGGTTCGGCCCTCCTTCGCCGGCCCGGCGGCCAGCCCGGCGCCGGACTCGTTCGTAACTCCGCGTCGCGTCCGTTGTTCCACCGTCGGCGGGCCGCGTTCCTACCGAGTGTCGCGGTACGGCTCACCTGAGCGGAGCACCATCCGATAATGACCACCCCGCGGATCCCGCATGTTCGCCGGGGATCAATCCCTCCCCCGGGTGAATTTCCGGGAATTCCCCAGCCGGTTGGCTGAATTTCCTCCGACCCGCCCGACGGTGCCAGTCGGCGCCCTCTTTCGGGCCCGGTTTGGTTCGATCCGATCTCGATGACATGTCGAGACAACGAGTGTCCGATCATCGGCCCGCGGTGTTCCATAGCCCGCGGTGTTCCATGGTGTTCCGTCGTGTTTCCCCCGTGGGCGCGCCTCATGCCGTCACCTCTCGGTCGTCGCGTTTCGGGTGACCCCTCACCGGCCATCACGCTTCGGCCTGTCACGTTCTGGCCTGTCGCGTTTCGGCCCACCGTGTCTCTGGCCGGCACGCCCGCGGTCATCCGGCTCTCGTCGGTCGCCGGGCTCATGGATCCGGTGGCGACCTGCGGCCGGTCGGTGCCTGTTGCCCCGGTCGGTCGGTGACTGTTGCCCCGGTCGGTGCCCGTCGCCGGAGTCGGCGCAGGTCCCGGGGCTTCCGAACCGAGCAGGGAGCGGTGACCTGGCTTCCTCGGGCGGACGCTCGTGGTCCGGCCTCCGACGGCGCCGCGCGCGGCGGCTGATGCTCCGCGTCATGATCCGGACGCAATGTGACCGATCGGGGTGCGACGGGAACTCCGGGGTGCGAGACGTTTCCAGTTCTTAACGTAACGTGTTGTCGGAAGTGGGTCGCCATCATCGAGGGCTGCGGTTACCGTGGGAGCGCTAGCGTCTCAAGCCGTGGTCCGGCATGGTGCCGGACCTCTCGGGAGGCCCCTCGGTGCCGCAAGCGCGACTACACCAGGAGGCCGGTGCCCGGCCCCTGCAGGGGTCGGTCCCGGACTACCTCCGAGTAAGCGGGTGGGCGTGTGCCACGAACGCATGTCGTCGACACAAGCGTGCTGCTTTCTGATCCTGGCGCGCTGCTGCGGTTCGCGGAGCACAATGTCGTGCTCCCCCTCGTTGTCATAGGGGAGCTGGAAGGCAAAAGGAACCATCCGGAACTGGGCTGGTTCGCCCGGGAGGCACTACGCATCCTGGACGATCTGCGCATCCGGCATGGTCGCCTTGATCAACCGCTCCCGCTGGACAACGGCGGGACGCTACGGGTGGAACTCAATCACACCGATGCGGCGGTGCTTCCACCGGGGTTCCGGGTCGACACGAACGACTCGCGGATCCTGTGCGTCGCGATGAACCTCGCCCGCGAGGGCGCCGACGTCGTACTGGTCACGAAGGATCTCCCGCTGCGGGTCAAGGCGTCGGTGCTGGGGCTGCCCGCCGAGGAGTACCAGGCGCTGTCCCCGGTGGACACCGGCTTCTCGGGGATGGCCGAGCTCACCGTCACCCAGGAGGACCTCGACCGGCTCTACTCCCGCGAGTACACCGAGATCCTGGAGGCCGCCGACCTGCCCTGCCACACCGGCCTGGTCCTCACCACCACCGGGGGGAGTGCCTCCGCGCTCGGCCGGGTGACCGCCGACAAGCAGGTCCGGCTCGTCCGCGGCGACCGCGACGCGTTCGGCCTGCACGGTCGCTCCGCCGAGCAGCGGGTCGCCCTCGACCTCCTGCTCGATCCGGATGTCGGGATCGTCTCCCTCGGCGGTCGAGCCGGCACCGGTAAGTCGGCGCTTGCCCTGTGCGCCGGGCTCGAAGCTGTGATGGAGCGCCGGGCGCACCGCCGGGTGGTGGTTTTCCGCCCGCTGTACGCCGTCGGTGGCCAGGAGCTCGGGTACCTCCCGGGCAGCGAGAACGAGAAGATGGCGCCCTGGGCCCAGGCGGTGTTCGACACTCTCGGTGCGCTCGTCTCCCCCGAGGTCATCGAGGAGATCGTGGATCGCGGGATGCTGGAGGTGCTGCCGCTCACGCACATCCGTGGCCGGTCCCTGCACGACGCGTTCGTGATCGTCGACGAGGCCCAGTCCCTGGAGCGCGGGGTGCTGCTGACCGTGCTGTCCAGGCTCGGGCAGGGGTCACGGGTGGTGCTCACGCACGACGTGGCACAGCGCGACAACCTGCGGGTCGGCCGGCACGACGGGGTCGCCTCGGTGATCGAGACCCTGAAGGGCCACCCGTTGTTCGCGCACGTCACGCTCACCCGTTCCGAGCGATCGCCGATTGCGGCCCTGGTCACGACGATGCTGGAGGATCTCGTTCTCTGAGCGATCTTGTTCTCTGGCGGCGTGCTCCCCGATCGTCCGGCGAACGTTCGATGAACCTTCGGAGAACCTCCGGAGAACCTTCGGAGAACCTCCGGAGAACATTTGGAGAGTATCTGGGGGGCGTCCGAGGGTCCCGGGCTGCGGGAACGTGTGGCCGCGGTGCGCGGTTGTGCGAGGAGACAACCACCGGAGGTGGCTTCCCATGTTCTTCGGTCGTCACAAGACGACACTGCCCACGCCCGAGCAGGCCCTTCCCGGCCGGGATCGGCCGGTGTTCGCGGGCGACGTCCCGCACACCGTGCTGGGGACCCCGCTCGCCGGCCCGTTCCCGGCGGGGCTGGAGACCGCCGTGTTCGGCCTCGGCTGCTTCTGGGGGGCCGAGCGCGCGTTCTGGAAGGTTCCCGGGGTGTACACCACCGCCGTCGGCTACGCCGGAGGGCACACCCCGCACCCCACTTACGAGGAGGTGTGTTCCGGGCTGACCGGGCACACCGAGGTCGTCCTCGTGGTGTACGACCCCGCGAAGGTCGGCTACGAGGAGCTGCTGCGCGTGTTCTGGGAAGGGCACGACCCGACCCAGGGCATGCGGCAGGGCAATGACACGGGCACCCAGTACCGTTCGGCGATCTACACCACCACTGCCGGGCAGGCCGCCGCGGCGGCTGCCAGCCGCGAGGCGTTCCAGCAGGTGCTGACCGCCGCGGGCCTCGGGGCGATCACCACCGAGATCGCCCCGGCTGGTCCGTTCTACTATGCGGAGGAATACCACCAGCAGTACCTCTCCGACGCCAAGAACCCCGGCGGCTACTGCGGCCTGGGTGGCACGGGCCTGTCAATATGTGGCCCATGGTCAGAGCGGGAATCTACGTCAGAGCCGGCCAGGACCGAACAGGCGCAGGGCTAGCAGTCTCACGTCAGGAGGCCGGGCTGCCGCCCCCTCTGCGACCGTAAGGGCTGGGCGGTCGAGGACGTCTACTACGGACAAGGATGTCGGTGCCCATTCCGGACGGCCACGCCCGGAGTGGGACCGGCTCGTTGACGACATCAAAGCAGGCCGCCTCCAGGCGATCGTCTGCTGGCACATCGACCGGCTGACCCGCCAGCCCCGCGAAGTTGCGGGACGACGCCGGGCCGCACTTCGGGTTCGGCTGGCACGCCGTTGGTCCGGAGCCGGGGTGGCGAAGCTGGTCGAGATGCTCGACTTGGGCGCCGAACGCATCCCCGGACAGGATCGCGTCGAGCGGCGCGGAGTGGACGTTCCCCGCCGATGAGCTGGACCACGCCGACACCGAGGCCGGCGGCGTCGTTGATCACCGCACTCCAGTCGGCGGTGCTCAACGTCCCGTGGTCCCCGAGCGGGGACGAGTCCGCGTAGCAGTGGACGCAGGCTGACACCGGCCAGTGATCTCCAACGCGACAAAGTCGAGCGCGGGCATGGTTGTGGGCGGCATGACATCTCCTCGGGTATATCCAGATGTCTCACGGTCAGACCGGCGGCGCCCACGGGGTGCGGCCGTGCCGGCGCACCACGGGCAATGCCAGATGGACCTCTGCGGGTGGCCGAGGACCGTGGCGTGGACGGTGACCCGGACCCCATAACACGTTGGCACGGACCCTCCTCTATCGCGCCGACCCCGATCCGATAGCCGCAGCGGCATCGGCTCGCGACGCGCTCGACGTGCTCGACGTGCTCGACGGGCGGCCTACGCGTGGCGTGATCCAGCGATCAGGCGAGATGTGGCGGGAAATGCACCACCGGTGGCCGAAGATCGCAGCCGTTCAGGATCTTGGAGAGGTTATCGATCATTCTCGGCGGGCGTTGGAAGCAAAGCCACCGGCATCAGCGTGAACCGCCTGTCGGTTACGGATCCGGCACGTTTGCTACCTGCCCGCATCTGCCGGGCTACCCTCCCGGATGAGCTGACGGCGGAGATGGAGGGAGGATGGGCTTCGGGCGGAACGCGGACAAGCGGGGCAGTAGTAGCGGGCAGGTGGGCAACCCGGCCGCTGAGCGGCACGAGGGCGAGGATTTCGATGGCGCCAGCATGATCCGGTGCCCGCGATGCGGCGGCTCTGGGAAGGTTCAGAAAAAGTGAGTGCAGGGGAAAGCTGCGGCGAGGAGGGGCCTACGGGCCCCCAACCCGAGGTGCACGCGCTGTTCCCGTCCTGCGGCGAGTGCCGGAGGGCGCGCGCGGAGCATCTGCGCCGGTCCGCGCGCGGGGCGCGGATGCGCGACGGGCTGCCCAGCCTGACTCTCCAGCCGCCGGTGACGCGCTGCCCGCATATCCCGGACGTGTGGGCGCCGGGATTCGGCCCGGGTCGGAGCCGCCGGAGGGCTCCGGGTGGGAGACGCGGCCGGAGGGCCCGGTCTGACCCCCGCCTGGTTCAGCCAGCTTGTCCCCGGTGGGCGGATGGTCCTGCCGTTGCGCTGGCGCGGCCAGACCCGGGGTGTCGCGTTCGTCAAAGGCGGCGACAACGTGCTGCGCTCGGACGCGGTGTTCCTCCGCGGCTTCGTCCCGATGATTGGTCAGGACGTCGAACGCGTCGCCGCGCTCCACGAAAACCCGCTCGTCCAGATCCACTACGACGTCGACCAGGACATCGACCCGGACCACCTCACCGGCGTCTTCGCCACCCCCGGGTCGCCGCCTGGTCGGGCACGACCATCGGGCCGCAGGACCCGATCGACGGGATCTGGCTGCGCGCCACTGCCACCGACCCGGCCGTCTGCCGGATCAACGCCAGCCGTGGCGCGGTCGAGGCCGATCTGTGCGTCCCGCTGATCCCGAACCTGAGCCCCGCGCTGGTCGCCGGCTCCTCGCTTGCCTACCTCGCCAAGCGCCGCCTCGACGGCCCCGATCCGGTATACGAGATCGGCGCCCACGGCCACGGGGCTGACGGCCAGGCCCTCGCTGAACGCCTCTGCGATCACATCCGGACCTGGGACACCGACCGCAAGGCCGGCCCGACCCTCACCGCGATCTCGCTGACCGCCGACGCCGAGGTCCCGCCGACCGCGATCGTCAAGAAGGACTGCGCGATCATCATCACCTTCTGGCAGCCGAGGGTGCCGCGTGGCCGTACTTGCCCGAGCGCGGGCAATCGCGGCCGGCCGGTGCTCAGCCGGTGGGAACGATCTGCGCCGGGGCCCCGATCTGGGCGACGATCATGGTCCAGCGCCCGTCACCGGCGTTGAGAGCGTCGGTCGTGCGCTGCAGCAGCACCGGCGGGGGGACGGGCGTGCCGTCGAACAGGTTCCCGCACGCCGTGACCGCCTGGGCGTAGGCACCGGCGCCTTCGGTCCAGTTCCTGCTCACGCTCTCGACGGGCGGGAGGCCCAGCGGTCCGATGCGGTCGACGGCCCGCCCCAGGTCGGCGCAGGCCGGTTTCAGCGACATGCCGTCCGCCGCCTGAATGTCGGCCCGTACCGCGTTGACCGCCCGCACGACCTCCGAACGGACCTGGGCGGTGGTGGCGTACCAGGACGTGAGCCGGGCCTTGACGTCGGTAGTGGGCGGTGCCGCCGCACCGGCCCCGCCACCGGCCCCGCCACCGGACCCGACGACGAGGAACACCACGACCACCGCCGCGACCCCGGCCACGGAAAGAACCGCCAGCCCGCGTCGACGTTCCTCCCTGGTCAGTTCCTCCCAGGTGCGGTAGTCGCTCCGGCGCCGGCTCACGGATCCCCCAGATAGCCAGATAGCAAGAAGTCAGCGACAAAGCAGACGCACAGCTCAATCCTGACGTTGCGTCGGGAGCGACTCCCGACCGCGCCGGTGACGCGACGCCCGGCGTCCCACCTACCCGATTCAACCTCCCCCCGCGGCGCCGAGGCGCCGCGGGGGCACCGAAGAGGCCCCGCGGGGGGCACCACAAAGGGGCACACCGCGAGGGGCACCACCAAAGGGGCGCCACCAAACGGGCTCCGGGGCTCTGCGGCTCTGCGGCTCCGGGGCTCTGCGGCGGTTATCCCGACCACCGCCGTAGCGATACGCCGGACCGGCGGTATGCGCGGCGGTAGATGCGGCCGCGCGACCGAGAGCACGGGCAGCGGACAAAGTACCGGCCTACGACATCACCCGAACGTCGGCGCGGGAAAATGCACCGTCTTCTACTCCCTCCCAAGGGGATCCCCACGCGGGAACTTCGATTTTCGTCACACACCTCTGCGTTCCGCTCCCGGCCGGCTCGGCGATGTACTCACGGATGTACGAACGGGCCGCGCCCGGCCGTTGCCGGCGGAGGATCCTGGACCGACCCAGGTCGACCTCCGGCGTTTCGATGCGCAAAGCCGCGCGAAAGCGCCAAGATATCCCGGGTTCTTTACCACCCCGCGGCTCGGTGGATACCGGTGAGGGACGTTCGCGAAGGGGCACAGATGGACTACGTGATGGACTTGTCGGAGTCGGAGTGGGGGACACCCGCACCGGACCGGACGGGTAGCTGGGCGATCGTCGTTCTGGAGCAGGGGACCCGGCAGGTGCAGGGAGTCATCGGCCCGTTCCGGTCGCCCGGCCATGCGCAGGCCTACGCCTGCGACGGGGGATTCGCCGACTGGCTCATCGTCCCATCCCTGTATCTGATGTCGCCCACCGAACCGGAGATCGCCGCCATCGCGGTGCTGTGAGAAGGGATCACCCGAACCCGGTGAGCTGAGGTGAGGTGACCGAACCCGCCGGATCGTTCGGGCCGGGTGGTCCCCATCATGGTGCCGAGTGGGGACCACCCGGCAGACGGCATCGAGCGCAGGCGGGGAGAATCGGGGGTCATGGCGGAACATCTGATCGAGAACTATCTCATCGACATGGACGGTGTTCTGGTCCATGAGGAACATCCCATTCCGGGCGCGGATGCCTTTCTGGCCGGGATCGGCGAGGCAGGCCTGGGTTTTCTCGTGTTGACCAACAACTCGATCTACACGGCCCGCGACCTGTCCGCCCGGCTGGCTGGCGCGGGACTCACGATCCCGCCGGAGCGGATCTGGACCTCGGCCCTCGCCACCGCGCTCTTCCTACATACCCAACGCCCCCGGGGATCGGCGTACGTCGTCGGCGAAGCGGGCCTGACCACGGCGCTGCACGACATCGGCTACGTCCTCAGCGACCGGTCACCCGATTACGTCGTCCTCGGGGAAACCCGGACCTACAGCTTCGAGGCAATCACCAAAGCGGTACGGCTGGTGCGCGACGGCGCACGCTTCATCGCGACGAATCCCGATCCCACCGGTCCCTCGGTGGAGGGTCTCCTGCCCGCCACCGGGGCGGTCGCGGCGATGATCACCCGGGCGACCGGCGTCACACCCTACTTTGTCGGCAAGCCGAACCCGTTGATGATGCGCAGTGCGCTGAACACGCTGTCCGCGCACAGCGAGACCACCGTGGTGATCGGCGACCGGATGGACACCGACGTCGTCGCCGGCCTGGAGGCCGGAATGGACACCGTGCTGGTGCTGTCGGGCATCACGTCCATCACCGACGTCGACCGGTTCCCCTACCGACCGACCGCCATCGTCGACAGCATCGCCCAGTTGCCCGTCGGTCGGGATGTGCGGACGCTCGACAGCATGCCGACGGCCGCCGTCCGCCCGGCGCCAGCCGGGGCTCCCGATCGCACCGGGACGCACGGTCGGAGCCCGGGACCGGTGCACACCTCGGGGTCCACCACACGTGGGTGAAGGGCCACCGCGGAATCAGGGAACCCCGGACGGGATCAGGAGCCGCCCTGCGAACGGCGGAACAGGGTCGCGGTCGGCGCGGCGGCGGTCAGGGTCACCTTCGTCGGCGTGAACAGGAACGACTGCTGGGGCAGGCCGTCCGGACCCAGCAGGAACGCCCGCTCGATCGAGTCGACCTGGACGCGCGCACCGGTGTCGGCACCCGCACCGACGACCCGGGTCGCCTGGATGGACGCGATGTCCTCCGCGACCGTCCCGGGTGGGAGTTCGACGGCCGTGGCGGCCGGCGCGTCCCGTTCGATGGACCAGGCAGGGTAGGTCTTGTTCGACCGGTAGGTCTCGGGGTTGCCGGCGAGCCGCACCCCGACCGACAGCCCGACCCAGGCGTCGGCGGTGTTCGGCGTGCCGACCGTGTTCTTCCGGACGATCAGGTACAGGTAGTTACGCGGGTCGCTGATCCGGGTGCGTGGGTCCGGGACCGGGGCGTCGGCGACCTTGCCCTCCCGGGCGACCTCCTGGGACATCACCCAGTAGGTCCACGGGTTGCGGTCCATCTCCCGCTCAGGGGCCTCGGCGTTCGGGTCGAGGGTGTCCGCGGCTGACAGGGCGAACCGCATCGGGCCGTCGGTGTTCTGGCACATGCTGTTGCTGCGCGTGCAGGTCCCGAGCAGCGGGTGCGTGCTCTCGTACCGGCCGGTGAACGGCTGCGACGTGTGCTCCGGCCCCTGGATCACGGCGCTGCCGGGGATGGCGTTGCCGGTGGCGTCGATCTCTACCTGGTAGGTCCACTCGATGTCGGTGGTCCGCCCCCAGAACGCCATCAGGGCCGGGGTCGGGGTGCCCTCGTCCTCGTTGCTCCACACCATCGAGTAGGTCAGCAGGCGATGACCGGCGATCGCGGTTGGCGCCTCGGAGTGGAAGGCGAGCAGTGGGGTGTCGGTGACGGCGTTCTGGAACGGCCCGCCGGCCATCGGGTCCGCGGCGGCGGCCGGCGCCGTCCGGCCGTAGATCACCGGGGCGTGCGCCAGTGCCTGGTAGCCGTTGTCCTGCGGCGTGACGGTGCGGAAGGTCAGATCGGTCAGGCGCGCCGTGGCGGCGTTGCGGGGCGACCGGTCCGCGGCGAACAGCGTCCGCAGGGTGTGCTTGCCGGCGGCCAGGTGACCCAGCGCGAGGCTGCGCTTGATCGGGAAGGACGTGGGGATCACGAGATCGGTGGCGTAGGCGGTGTCGACGTAGAGCGACAGCACCGCGGACTCGCCGCCCGGGGAGCCCCAGGAGACCCCCGGGGCGGTGGTGGTGACGTCCAGGAGCACCTCGCCGTCGGCCTCGGTGCGGAAGGGGATCGACGAGTCCTGCCCCCGATTGAGGACGATCTCCGCGGGTGGAGCCGGTGCCCTGTCCCCGGAACCGCACGCTGTGAGCCCCACCGCCAGCACGGTGGCGGCCAGGCCGGCGCCGAGCGTCTGACGCAGTCCCCTTGACACCCGCGTTCCCTCCTAGAATCCGGGATCGCAGCCGCGGCCCGTTCCGCGCTCCCCCGATCCCCATACATCCTGACATCCTGCTCTTTACGGCATTGTCGGCGTGCATCGGTCCGGGTTGGGCCACGGATAGCCCGCCGGTCGGCCGTGCGGGTGTCATGACGTACCCGCCACCGCTGGGCCGCGGAAACCCCTAGTGATCTCCATGGCGGATAACGTCGCGACGGAGAGGCCGGTGGGACAGCTGGGGGCGGGCCACCGAGGCGGCCGCGCGTCGGCCGGCCTCCGGGGCGGAGGAACGATCGGGAGTCGGCGTGCGCAAGTTCGTCATCATGGGCGTGCAGGGCAGCGGCAAGGGAACCCAGGCGACGATGATGGCCCGGGACTTCGACCTGGTCCACATCAGCGTCGGCGACGTCTTCCGCTGGAACGTGCAGAACCACACCAAACTCGGTGCCCAGGTCAAACGCATCGTGGCGGCCGGTCACCTGGTCGGGGACGACCTCGTCGAGTCGGTGGTGCGCTCCCGGCTGGCCGAGCACGACTGGAACTACGGGTTCATCATCGACGGGTTCCCGCGCAACGCCCGGCAGGCCGAGTTCTTCCTGGAGAGCTACGACATCGACGGGGTCATCTACCTCGACCTCCCCGACGACGAGGTCTATCGGCGGGTGCTCGCCCGCCGGTTCTGCTCACGGTGCGGCCTGGACTACAACCTGATCGCCAGTAGGCCGCAGGTGCCGGACACCTGCGACGTGTGCGGAGCGCCGCTGCTGACCCGGGCCGACGACAACCCGCAGGCACTTGCCGTCCGCCTGCGGGAGTACCACGAGAAGACCCGACCGGTCATGGAGATCTTCCAGCGTAAGGAGTTCGTGGCCGTCGTGGACGCCCGGCACCCGCCGCGCGAGGTGCAGGCGGAGATCCGTCGGCATTTCGATCTTCCACAGCTCGATCGCTCGCAGCTTGATTTTCCGCAACGGCCGGTCGTGCCCGGGTGAGCCCGGCCGTGATTCCCCGGGGGGACTACCGCTTGGTGAACACCACGGCGACGCCGTCGGTATTGCCGATCCCCGCGGCCCCGATACTCCCGTTGACGCCGTGCCCGTTGAACTGGATGGCTCTGGCGACCCCCGGAATCCCCACATCCGTTGTGATCTTGTAGCCGGCGCCAGGCAGGGTCTGCCGGTAGAAGGTGGCCACCCGGTCGCTGGACACCCCGCCCAGTGTCACCGTCGACGTCTTCCCGGTGGTCGTACCGACCTTCACGGTGGCCCCGGGCGGCACCGGGAAATCGGGGGGGACATTCGTGCCACGCAGGGCATCCGCGCCGCTGACGGCGTCGATCCTTCCCACCCCCGGCAGCGAGGTCGGCAGCGCGGTGGGCAGCCCGCTCGGCAGCGCGGTGGGCAGCGACGTCGGCAGGGTCGGTGTGCTGACGGAGGGCGGCACGCTGATGTCGTCGGACCCCCCGCAACCGGCGGTCAGCGCGACCATTCCCGCGAGGACCAGCCCCGGAAGCAGCGTCATGGTTCGGCCGGACCGGATCCCTCGGCGTGGTTCGTCGAGGGTGAGGTTCTCCCGCACGGCTGGTCCTCCCGCTCGGTCCGACCGGCGGAACGGGGGTCCCGCGGGCGGACGGTAGATCATCACTGTGGATCTGTCCAGGTGTCTGATTCCCGGATCTTTCGGATCCATGCCGTCGACCTTAGTCGCGGACGGTGCACGCCGCGTGGCGGTGTCGGCTCGGCGTCATTGCCCGCGTGGGATGGCCCGCGTGAGTGGGGGTGGCCCGCGTGGGGATGCGTCGGCGCGTCGCCACCCGGGGGAGCACACCTGAGCTTCACGTTGGGTCGGGGGCCGGGGTCGCGCGTCGGGGCGGTCGAGCGGCGCGCCGGTACCAACAATTACCTTCCGTAGTCACAAGAGGGGGATGGGCCGCATGGGGGTGACGATTACACGGGGTGTTGGTGCCACTGCTTCCAGCTTCCGCCGTTCCGCGGCCGACGGTGGATCCCCTCGTAGGCGGAGCTCCCTTCCTTGCTGCCGGAATTCCGATTCGGTCCGTTCTGTTACCTTTTTTATCACTGTAAGTGAGTATGCTGGTGCGATACGAGTTTCGGTGTGTCCCGTCTCAGTGGGTCGTGATCGGCGCCCGATGCCTGTACGTTCCTTAAGCGTGGCGGTCACCAACAACGCGGTGATCGGTGTGGCCCTGGGCTACATCGAGGCAAATCCGGACGAAGTGGACCTCATGCGGTCCTTGGTCGTGCTGGCTCTGCACGGGCCATCCATCACAGCCCGTAGCACGATGCCGGCCCATGTCACGTGCCGAGCCGCGATCGTGTCCCCGGACTGGCGGGTGCTGGAGATCCTGGAGCCGTCCACCGCGGTCTGGCGGATGCCCGGCGGTCATGTCGATGCCGACGACTCCTCGCTGCTCGGCGCCGCGCTCGGGCTCGCTGCGCGCCGGGCCGGTGTCGAGGCCGACGCGGTGATCCCGGGCGGGATCCTCCCGTTCGACGTGGAGGTCAGAATCGTCGACGCCGCGCCGATCCTCGGCGAACCCGAGCACGTGCACTACGACATGACCTATCTCTTCCACGTCGAGGACCGCAGCCTCGCGGTGCGGGAGAGCGCCACGACGCAGGTTCGGTGGGTGGCGCCCGAGCTGATTTCCGGCCAGCTGGGCGCGAAGCTGACCAGGGCGTCCCAGCAGGCCGGGCTGGTGCGCTGACCGGACCCGTGCGGGCCTGATCCGCTGGGGTGCCGGGCAACCCCGGGCCAGCAGGACGGGTCAGCAGGACGGGTCGGGGAGCCAGGTCTCGGCCCAGAGGGAGAGAGCCGCGACCGTGTCCGCGAGGTCCGCTCCCTTCGCGGTCAGGTGGTACTCGGTCCGCGCGGGCGTGTCCGGGACGACGGTGCGTCTGACCATCCCTTCGGCTTCGAGTTCCCTCAGCCGTACGGAACAGAGCCGGTCGGACAGGTTGGGCACCGCCGTCGTGATCTCGGAGAACCGGGTTGCGCCGGCCAGCATCGCGCGTACGATGGCCCCGGTCCAGCGCCGCCCGATGGTCTCGACGGCATGGTGGTAGCGCGGGCAGAACGAGGACAGCTCCACCCTGATCAGCCTATGCTTGCCCGCCATTAGCCGGCCCGATCCGGTGATAGCGGCTTACCTTTCGTCAGCTCATGACGTCGTGGGGCGAGGAGCCCGGTTCGCGGCCGCCCCCGGCCCGATGCGCCGTCTGGTGCTCCGGTCAGCCGCTGAAGCGGGCAACCGCGCGCATCTTGTTCATTGCGTCCAGGGCCGCGACCTTGTAGGACTCGGCGAGCGTCGGATAGTTGAAGACGCTGTCGACAAGGTAGTCGATGGTGCCACCGCAGCCCATCACGGTCTGTCCGATGTGGACGAGTTCGGTGGCTCCCGTACCGAAGACGTGCACCCCGAGAAGGCGCCGGTCGTCCGGGCTGACCAGTAGCTTCAGCATCCCGTACGAGTCACCGAGGATGGCTCCGCGGGCCAGCTCCCGGTACCGGGCGATGCCCACCTCGAACGGGATGGCCTGCTCGGTCAGTTCGTCCTCGGTGCTGCCAACATAGGAGATCTCCGGGATCGTGTAGATCCCGATCGGCATCAGCTCGGCCCGCATGGCGTTGACGTCCTCGCCGCAGGCGGCGTACGCCGCAAGGCGTCCCTGTTCCATCGACGTCGCCGCGAGAGCGGGGAATCCGATCACGTCGCCGACCGCGTAGATGTGATCGACCTCTGTGCGGAAGTCCGAGCCGACCTTGATCCGGCCGCGGTTGTCCGCGGAGAGGCCGGCCGCCGGAAGATTGAGGATGTCGGTGAGCCCCTGCCGCCCGGCCGAATACATCACCGTGTCCGCCGGGAGCTTCTTCCCGCTCTCGAGCAGGGTGAGGGTACCGCCGTTGTGGCGTTCCACGGAGACGACCGACTCGCGGAAACGGAAGGTCACCGCAAGATCGCGGAGCTGATACTTCAACGCCTCGACGATTTCGAGGTCGCAGAAGTCGAGCATCCGGTCACGGCGCTCGACGACGGTCACCTTCGTGCCGAGCGCGGCGAACATCGAGGCGTATTCGATACCGATCACACCGGCGCCGACGACGACCATCGACCGGGGCAGTTTCTCCAGGGCCAGGATCTGGTCGCTGTCGACGACGGTCCGTCCGTCGAAGTCGACCGTGTCCGGCCGCGCCGGGCGGGTTCCCGTGGCGATGATGATTCTTTCCGCCTGGATCCGGCGGTCCTCGGTGTCCTCGCCGCCCGCCCGCACGTTCACGGTGTGCGGATCGACGAAGCTGGCCAGGCCCGTCAGCAGGGTGACGTGGTTACGGCTGAGCTGGTTGCGAATCACGTCGATCTCGCGGCTGATGACATGTCTGGTCCGCGCCGAGAGGTCACCGACGGTGATGTCATCCTTTACCCGGTAGCTCGACCCATACAGCTCACGCTGTGACATGCCGGTCAGATAAAGGACCGCTTCTCGCAGCGTCTTGGACGGGATCGTGCCAGTGTTGATGCTGACACCGCCGATCATTTCCCGCTTGTCGACGATCGCGACCCGTCGGCCGAGCTTGGCCGCTGCGATCGCGGCCTTCTGCCCGCCCGGCCCGGATCCGATGACGAGGACGTCGTAGTCGAACATCGTCACATCCCCCGCAATCTATCGGTCTCCGGTGAACCCGAGGCTATCCGGCCGGACGGGTCGGATCGGCATGTTGGCCGTGCTTGTTACGTCCATTTCTTCTGGGAAATTTCTCGGGAGTCGCTTTACCTGCGGGTTATCACTTGAGGTAGGTGTCGCGAACCCGTCCGTGATGGCCGAGGCGTGCCGCCACGTCCGCCATATGTGCCGGTGTGGTTCCGGCTGAGAGCTTTTCGAGTCCAGCTGGTGGGAACCCGTCGAGGAGTCGCGACGCCAGGCCGCCGGGCCCCGCCGCCGGGCCGTCGTGCCGGGCCGTCGTGCCGGCAGGTGAAATTGGGGCACCCGCCACCCGTAACCAACCCGCCGCCGACCCGTTAAACCTCTAGCGGGGGTCGTGGAGGCTGTCTGGGGGGTCTTCCACGGCCCCCGCCGCGCCGTCGGGCGCCGCTGTCGGGTTGCGCCGTCGGGACGGAACACCTCCGTGGGTCACGGAGGTGCCCGGGAGACGCGACGGTCGGGAGCGGCCGCCCGACGAGCTTCGGCTACGGGTGGGTCATCGACAGCACGTCGAGCGCGGCGTCGAGCTGTGCCTCGGTGAGTTGGCCCGCCGCAACGTAACCGCGCTCGAGAACGACCTCGCGAATGGTCTTCTCCTCGGCGAGCGAGATCTTGGCGACCTTCGCGGCCTCCTCGTAGCCGATGTACTTGTTCAGCGGCGTCACGATGGAGGGGGAGGACTCGGCGTAGCGGCGGCAGCGTTCGACGTCGGCGACGATGCCGTCGATGCAACGGTCGGCGAACAGCCGGCTGATCGTCGACAGGATGTGGATCGACTCCAGCAGGTTACGTGCGATCACCGGCAGCATGACATTGAGCTCGAAGTTCCCGGCTGATCCGCCGAACGCGACCGCCGCGTCGTTGCCGACGACCTGGGCGACGACCTGACAGACCGCCTCGGGAAGGACCGGATTGACCTTGCCGGGCATGATCGAGGATCCGGGCTGGAGGTCGGGCAGCCGGATCTCGCCGAGCCCGGCTCGCGGGCCGGACGAGGCCCAGCGCAGGTCGTTAGCGATCTTGTAGAGCGAGAGGGCGATCACCCGCAGCACGCCGGACGCCTCGACGAGGCCGTCCCGGGAGGCCTGCGCCTCGAAGTGGTTGCGTGCCTCGGTCAGGGGAAGACCGGTGCTGGCGGACAGTTCCTCAATCACCGCGGCGGAGAAGCCGGGCGGGGTGTTGATGCCGGTCCCGACGGCTGTCCCACCGAGCGGCAGCTCTCCGATCCGGGGCAGTGCCACCTGCAGGCGCTCGACGCCGAGCCGGACCGCGGCGGCGTACCCGCCGAACTCCTGGCCGAGCGTCACGGGGGTCGCGTCCATCAGATGGGTCCGGCCGGACTTCACGACGTCGGCGAACTCGGTCTCCTTGCGACCGAGCGCGGTGGCAAGGTGCTCCAGGGCCGGGATCAGGTCCCCGACGATGCCCTGGGTGGCGGCGATGTGGATCGATGAGGGAAAGACGTCGTTCGAGGACTGCGAGGCGTTGACGTGGTCGTTCGGGTGAACCGGGCGGCCGAGGCGCTCGGAGGCGAGCGAGGCCAGCACCTCGTTGGTGTTCATGTTGGACGAGGTGCCGCTGCCGGTCTGGAAGACGTCCAAGGGGAACTGGTCGTCCCAGTCACCACGGGCCACCTCCGTGGCCGCGTCGACGATCGCCTCGGCGATGTCCGCGTCGAGCACGTCCAGCTTGGCGTTCACCGTCGCGGCAGCGGCCTTGATCCGGGCGAGCGCCGCGATGTGCGCGCGGGAGATCCGCTGGCCGGAGACGGGAAAGTTCTCCACCGCCCGCTGTGTCTGGGCCCGCCACCGGGCCGTGACCGGTACCCGGACGTCACCCATGCTGTCGTGCTCGATGCGGTATTCCTGCTCGCTCATGCGCCCGTTCTCCCGATGCTCGTCGCCCGTGCCCTGTACCGCACGTGCCCTGTACCGCATACTGGGGCCGCGTCCCGGCGAGATGCCGCCTGGACGCGGCCCCAGGGCCGACCTTAGGACATGTCGGGACCCCTGCTATAGGGGGCCGTTCGGGGTCTCCGTCACCTTGCCTTCGGCGAGGTTCCTGAGGGGAACGTCGGGGCTTCGGCGCAATGCGGGGAAGGGTGGCTCCGACGAGTCTGGTGTGAGGGGCGGTCCGGGCTCAGCCGGCGGCGCGCTCGCGGGTACGCATCTCCCGGCGAAGCTCCGGCGGCAACGCGAAGAGAAGGTGCTCGTCCGCGGACGTGACCTCCTCCACATCGGTGAAGCCCCGCTCGGCGAGCCAGGCCATCACGCCGGTGACGAGTTCCTCCGGCACCGATGCGCCACTGGTGACCCCGACGGTCTCGACACCATCGAACCAGCTCAGGTCCACCTCGGTGGAGTCGTCCACGAGGTAGGCGGCCGGGGCGCCGGCGTCGAGCGCGACCTCGACCAACCGGACCGAGTTCGAGGAGTTCCGCGAGCCGACGACGATGACCAGGTCGACCGCGCCGGCGATCTCCTTGACGGCGACCTGGCGGTTCTGCGTGGCGTAGCAGATGTCGTCGCTCGGTGGACCCTGCAGATGCGGGAAGCGCTCGCGCAGCGCGTCAACCGTCGTCATCGTCTCGTCGACGGACAGTGTGGTCTGGGAGAGGAAAGCCACCCGCTCCGGATCGCGGACCTTCACCCCGGCGGCGTCCTCGGGCCCGTCCACGAGGTGGATGCGGTCCGGAGCCTGCCCGGTGGTGCCGACGACCTCCTCGTGGCCCTCGTGGCCGATGAGGAGGATGTCGTAGTCCTCACGGGCGAACCGCCTGGCTTCAGAATGCACCTTGGTGACCAGAGGGCACGTGGCGTCGATTGTGCGGAGCTCGCGCACCGCCGCCTCTTCGTGCACCGTTGGTGCCACTCCGTGGGCTGAAAACACGACGGTGGCGCCGTGCGGCACCTCGTCGGTTTCGTCCACGAAGATCGCGCCCTTGGCCTCCAGCGTCTTCACGACATGAAGGTTGTGAACGATTTGTTTGCGTACGTAGACCGGTGAACCGTACAGCTCTAGTGCTTTCTCCACGGTCACGACGGCTCGATCGACACCAGCGCAGTAGCCGCGCGGTTTGGCAAGAAGGACCCGGCCCATGGGTGGGAGTCTACGCGGCGGCGGGCGGCCGGGAAGTCGGCTAGGCGATGCATCACCCGATGGCGACATCGTCCGGTCCGGCCGTGGGGAGGGCCGCCGACCGTTGTGGGGTGAGGCTGTGGGGTGAGGCTGTGGGGCGTGGTTGTGGGGCGTGGTTGTGGGCGAGGTTACGGTGCCCGGGTGGCACTGACATCGTCCCCGGAACAGCCGCTGCCGGTCCGCAGCGTGTCGCGCGCGCTGGGAGACTGGATCAACCGGCTGGGGCGGGTGTGGGTCGAGGGGCAGGTGACCGGGATCGTTCGCCGTCCCGGGATGGGAACGGTCTTCCTCACCCTGCGGGACCCGGTCGCCGACGTGTCCCTGCGGGTCACCTGCCCGCGCGCGGTGTGCGACGCGGTGGGGCCGGCGCTCGTCGACGGGGCCCGCGTCGTGGTGTGGGGCAAGCCGTCGTTCCACCCCGGCCGAGGCACGCTGGCCCTTGCGGTTGTTGAGATTCGCCCGCTCGGCGCCGGTGCGCTGCTGGCCCGGCTCGAACAGCTCAAGGCCACGCTGGCGGCCGAGGGGCTGTTCGCCGCGTCCCGTAAGCGGCGTCCTCCGTTCCTCCCGGCGGCCGTCGGTCTGATCACCGGGCGGGCCAGCGCGGCGGAGCGGGACGTGGTCGAGAACGCGCGCCGTCGCTGGCCGGCGGTGCGCATCGTGTTACGAGAGGTGGCCGTCCAGGGGCCTCTCGCGGTCGCCCAGGTCATCGACGCGCTGCGGGAACTCGACGCGCGCGCCGAGGTGGAAGTGATCGTCATCGCTCGTGGCGGCGGGTCGCTGGAGGATCTGCTGCCCTTCTCCGACGAGGCGCTGCTGCGGGCTGTCGTGGCCGCGTGTACCCCGGTGGTGTCGGCAATCGGACACGAGCAGGACACCCCTTTGCTCGATTTCGTCGCCGACGTCCGCGCCTCCACGCCGACGGACGCGGCGAAGAGGGTGGTGCCGGACGTCGGTGAGCAGGCGATCGCGGTCGCCCAGCTGCGGGCCCGGGCCCGGCGGGTCGTCGAGCACCGACTCGACCGGGAGGAACGTTGGCTGGCGGACACCCGGGGACGCCCCGTGCTCGCAACGCCCACGCGCGACGTGGACCGCAGAGCGGACGACGTGTCGGCGCTCCTCGCCCGTTCGCGCCGCTGCGTCCGCCACGTGATAGATGTGACCGGGAACGATCTGGCCGCCACCCGCGCCCGGATGCGCGCGCTGTCGCCGGCGGCGACCCTCGACCGCGGGTACGCCGTGGTGCAGCGCACCGTGGATGGTGCGGTTGTGCGCGGACCTGCCGAGGTTGCGGCCGGGGACGGGCTCGCCATCCGGGTGGCGGGCGGAACGCTGCGCGCGACGGTCGTGGACGGCTGAGCAGGCCCGGCGGCCCGGTCGGCTGGAGGGGCCGCTCGCTCAGGAGATCAGGAGATCAGGAGACGTCCAGGAGATCAGGAGACGCTCAGGAGAGTGGAGTCGCCGCGGCCAGTCGAGCGCGGGCGCCGTCGAGCAGTGCCTGACAGGTCTTGGCGAGCCCCTCGCCCCGTTCCCAGAGGATCAGTGACTCCTCCAAACTCACCCCGCCGGCCTCCAGCCGGCGGACGACCTCCTCGAGTTCGGCCCGCGCGACCTCGTAGGTGACCGGTGGGGCCGGGACGCCCGGCGGGAGGACATCGGCGGAGCCCGATGTGTGACCGGTAGGGCCGTCGTTGAATGCTTCGGGCATGGCCACCTCCGTGCCGCCTCCACAACCCTCTATCTTCCACAATCCTCTATAACGATGTCCGCTCAATCCGTGACCGCGCGGTTTCGGGTCGGTCCCGACCCGGCATCCACCGTTGGGCGACCCGGCGGCTAGGAGGCGCCGGCGTGGCGATTTCCCCTCCGCCTGACCAACATGATATCCAACAAGGAACAATCATGGCTGAACCCGGCCGGTCCGGTGGAGATCCATAGTACAAGGTCACTGCATGGCGTTTCAGGCCGGTCGCGGTCCGAGACGGACCAGACCGGCCTGGCACACCGGCCGTTACCCGTAGGACATCCAGTCCGGAGGTAGCAATGCCCGCGCTACGCCCGACGCCTCGTCGCAGACCTCTCGGCGACCTCGCCCGAGAGCACGCTCCGCCTTCGGTTGCCGCCGTGGGCGCCGTGCCGAGGGGTGGGATGATCGGGACGCGGGTTGGCGGCGCCCACCTCGGATGGCGGATGCCGGCGACGGGCCCGCTGCTACGTCGGGCGGCCGGGCTGGTCATCGGCATGGCGATTCTCATCCCCGCCGCCACCGCTCTGGAGGGTGGGGGCCAGCCACCGGCCGCAACGGCCGTCGCGCCCGCACGGCCTCCCGTCATCGCGGCCGCCGTCCAGCGCTGACCGGGTTCGCGCTGACCGGGCGGCTTGCATCGACCGGGCGGCTTGCATCGACCGGGCGGCTTGCATCGACCGGGCCCGTACCGGCGGCCCGATCAGTTCGTGGCGGCGGGAACGACCGGTCGCAGTGACGCGGCGAGGGTGACCAGATCGGCCTGATTCGCCCCGCCTTTGCCGCCTCCGTCATCCACGATCACGGTGACGTCGCCGTCGGTTCGGGTGAGCGCGAGATGCCCATCGCCGTCCCGGCGCTGCTGCCAGGCGACGCCTTCCACATCGACCGTGCCGTTGGCCGGTCGGTTCCCCAGGATCCGCTGGACCGCGGTGGGAGCGTTGCTCTCGACGAAGCGGGCGAACGTCCGATGGTCGGGCCGATCAACGACGTAGCCGATCGTCGCCTCGGCGGGACCACCATCGCCACCACCGGTGGGCAGCGTCAGGCGGATGGAGGTCGGCTTCCAGGAGGAGGGCAGGCCAGCCGGCCCGAGCGGGGAGTAGGGCGCCTGGCGGGCGAACGCCGCCATCGGCTCACTCGTCGCGACGACCTTGACCGCGGGCTCGTCGCCTCCGCGGGGCATGACGAAGACGACGAAGAGCAGGACACCCGCCATGACCACGGCGAGAGAGAGCGCCATGTCTCTGATCGTTTCCTGACCGCGTCGTCGTGCCACGTCCCCATCTTCCAGGTCCGAACCCCCGAATGGGCACCCGGACCACGTCTGGGCGGCTCGCGGGGGTGGTGGTGTGTTCAGACTCTCGCCCGGCTGGAGGGCCTTATCGGGGAGTGCGGGGCGAGAAACCGGCCAGATCGGGGCCTGCCGGGCAGCCGTCACGCCCCCTCCGCGTGACGGCTGCCCGATGCTCCGTTGGACGCGCGCACCGGGTTGAAGGTTGCGTGCCTCTTCGGCGGATTCGAGATGTCGTGTCGACGACAGGCCGGATTTGCCGGACGGCCGCGGGCGCACCTTCGCGGCGGGATAGGGTCATGGAGGTATATTCGGCGTCACTCCGGGCCTAGTTCGGGCGCCGACGGGGCTCCCGAACTAGGCTCGGGGCCGTGTCTTCCACTGCTGAATCCTCCGCCTCCAGGCCTTCCGACGCCTCGTCCGTGCCCGACACGCTGGCCGTGCAAGGGCAGGCTCCGGATCGCAACCTCGCGCTCGAACTCGTCCGGGTAACCGAGGCAGCCGCGCTCGCCGCGGCGCGCTGGGTCGGCCGTGGCGACAAGAACGGCGCGGACGGGGCCGCCGTCGACGCGATGCGTCGACTGGTCGGCACCGTCTCGATGCGCGGGGTCGTCGTGATCGGCGAGGGGGAGAAGGACGAGGCCCCCATGCTGTTCAACGGCGAGGTGGTCGGTTCGGGCGAGGGCCCCGAATGCGACGTCGCCGTGGATCCCGTGGACGGTACGACGCTGACCTCCAAGGGGATGAATAACGCCATCTCGGTCATGGCGGTCAGCGAGCGTGGCTCGATGTACGACGCGAGCGCGTGTTTCTACATGGAGAAGCTGGTCACCGGCCCGGAGGCGGCCGGGGTGGTGGATATCGCGGCCTCGGTGGAGGACAACATCCGCGCCGTGGCGAAGGCCAAGGAGATCCTCCCGCGGGACGTCACCGTGGTGGTCTTGGACCGGCCCCGGCACAGCCAACTGGTCGAGCAGATCAGGGCGGCCGGCGCCCGGGTTAAGCTGATCTCCGACGGCGACGTCGCCGGAGCGGTGATGGCTGCCTCGGCGGACACCGGCGTGGACCTGCTGCTGGGGATCGGCGGCACTCCCGAGGGGATCATCACGGCCTGCGCCGTGACCTGCCTGGGTGGAGTGATCCAGGGCCGGCTGTGGCCGCGGGACGACGCGGAGTATCGCAAGGTTGCCGACCTCGGGGGCGACCCGGCCCGGGTACTGTCCACCCGGGACCTCGTCGACAGTGACAACGTCTTCTTCGTGGCGACCGGCATCACGGACGGCGAACTGCTCGCCGGGGTGCGGTACCGGCCGGGCGGGGCAAACACGTCCTCGCTGGTGATGCGGTCACGCTCGGGCACCATCCGCCGGGTGGACAGCCAGCATCAGCTCACCAAGCTGCAGGCGTACTCCACCGTTCCGTTCTGAGCCGCCACCGTTCCGTTCTGAGCCGCCGCTGTCCCGTTCTGAGCCGCCGCTGTCCCG